>JAGWNV010000171.1 GCA_028872975.1 Acidobacteriota bacterium | reverse complement strand
GTCGAGCTCCGCCTCGCCGTCGCCGTCCCCGTCGGGCGCGGACGGACCGCCCAGGCCCCGGGCCGGCCGCCGGGCCAGGATCACCGCCCCCACCACGGCGATGACGAGGAGGGCGGCGGTGGCCTCGAAGGGGAACAGGTAGGTGGTGAACACGGCCCGCCCGAGCGCGGCGACGTCGCCGCCGGGCTGGCCCCGGGCGGCGCCGGCCACCGAGTGGGCCCCCGTCGACCATTTGGCCTCGACGCCGAGGACGACCAGGCCGGCCAGGCCCAGCGCCACGAGCACGACGGCCAGCGGCCGCTGGGCGGGCAGGGGCTCGTCGGCCAGGTTCTCGAGGCGGTCGACGCCCAGGAACATGATGACGAAGAGGAACAGCACCACGATGGCCCCGGCGTAGACGATCACCTGGACGGCGGCGAGGAAGTTGGCGTCCTGCTCGATGAAGAGCACCGCCACCCCGAAGAGCGTCATCACCAGCATGAGCGCGGCGTGGACGGGGTTGCGGGCCAGCACCACGCCGAAGGCGCCCGAGAGGATGATGGCGGCCGCCACCACGAAGACCGTCACGTCCACCGCGCCCACGGTGGCGGCGAAGGGGGCGAGGAGCGCCGGCACCGTCAGGCGTCCTTCCGCCGCGGCGAGAGGAGCTTCTTCTGCAGCTCCACCCGGTGGCGCAGCCGGCGCAGCGCCCCCTGCACGCCGCGCTGCTCGTCGGTCCGCTCGTCGTCGTCGAGGTGGAGGCTGAGGACGTCGCGCAGCGACCGGATGCCGGTGGCCTCGTCGTCACGCCGGCCGCTCTGGCCGCCCTCGGGAGCTCGCACCCCGTAGCCGAGCTCGCCCGACCACTGGACCCGCCCCTCGTACTCGGCCGACCCCGACGGCGAGGTGGCCCGCATCCAGGCCGAGGTGTGGTCGTCGTCGCCGGGCCGCCAGTCCTCCCACGGGAGACGGCGGGGCCGGCCCTCGTCGTCGACGACCAGCTCGGCCTTGGTGTAGATGGCGTCGGCCCGGTTGGTGAAGGAGAACTCGAACATCTTCGACTCGGTGATGGCCTCGGTCGGGCACGCCTCGACGCACATGTCGCAGTGGATGCACCGCAGGTAGTTGATCTCGTAGACGAACCCGTAGCGCTCCCCGGGGGAGACGGGGTCGGCCTCGGGGTTGTCGGCACCCCGGACGTAGATGCAGTCGGCCGGGCACACCCCGGCGCACAGCTCGCAGCCGATGCACTTCTCCATGCCGTCCTCGTAGCGGTTGAGGACGTGCCGGCCGTGCTGGCGGATGGGCTTCGGCTTCTTCTCGAGCGGGTACTGCCAGGTCACCCTGGACCGCCGCATCTGCTCGAGGGTGACCTTGAAGCCGCCCAGGAAGCTCAGCTCCTCCTTCAGGGTCTCGCGCAGTCCCATCAGGCCAGCTCCTCCCCGAGCTCGCGGCGCCGGGCCGTGCCCACGTGCACGGACCGGGCCAGCAGTCCCCCGGCCACGAACAGCGCCACGATCACTCCCACGCCCCACCAGCCGCTCACGAGGAAGGCGGCCACCACGAGCGTCCACCCCAGCGACAGGGGGATGAGGAGCTTCCAGCCCAGGTCCATGAGCTGGTCGTAGCGCAGCCGGGGCAGGGCGGCCCGGAACCAGACGTAGGTGAAGAGGAACAGAAGGGTCTTGCCCAGGAACCACAGGATCGGCCAGAGCCAGCTCACGAAGTGGAACCGGGGGCCGTCGGGGCCGCCGAGGAACAGCGTCACGATGATGGCCGACATCGTGATGGTGTTCATGAACTCGGCCAGGAAGAACATGGCGAAGCGGATCGAGGCGTACTCGGTGTGGAACCCCCCCACCAGCTCCTGCTCGGCCTCGACGAGGTCGAAGGGCGGCCGGTTGAGCTCGGCGGTGATGGCCACGACGAAGAGGAAGAACGGCACCACCCCGGTGCGGATGAGGTTCCAGCTGGCGAAGAAGGTGTGGGACTGGCCGACGACGATGTCGCGAGTGGAGAGCGAGTGGCCGAGCAGCACGACCATGATCACGGTCATGCCGAGGGCGGCCTCGTAGGACACCATCTGCGCCGAGGCCCGCACCGAGCCGAGGAGCGGGTACTTCGACCCCGACGACCAGCCGGCCAGCATCACGCCGTACACCGAGATCGACGACACGGCCAGCAGCAGGAGGATGCCGATGGGCGGGTCGGCCACCTGGAGCTCGAAGGTGTGGTGGGCGACGGTCACGATCCCGCCCACGGGGACGATGGAGAAGGCCACGAAGGCCGGCACCAGCGACAGGTACGGGGCGAGCTTGAACACGAACCGGTCGGCCCGCTCGGGGAGGAGGTCCTCCTTGAAGAACAGCTTGATCCCGTCGGCCAGGGTCTGGAGGATCCCGAAGGGCCCGGCCCGGTTGGGCCCGATCCGGGCCTGCATGTCCGAGATCACCTTGCGCTCGAACCAGATCATGAGCATGACCGACACGAGCAGGACGCCGAAGGCGACGACCACCTTGATGACGGCGATGAGGAGCTCCGCCCAGTGCACCCCCGAGCCGTAGAGGGGGTCGAGGGCCAGGTGCGCCACGGCCGCGCTCACGGCGCCTCCACCGTCACGTCGGTCACCGCCGCCCCGGCGTCGACGAGGGCCGAGGCGCCGCTCCCGTCGCCCCCGTCCAGGTTGAACGGCACCTGCACCACCCCCGGCGGCACCCCCGGGTCGGCCACGGCGTCGACCAGGAGCTCGCCGCGACCCGACCGAAGCCGCAGCCGGCCCCCCTCGGCGACGCCGGCGCGCCGGAGCTCGTCGGGGTGCAGCAGCGCCACCGCCGGCCCGGCCAGGGCGGTGAGCGACTCCGAGGCCTCGACGAGGGCGCCGTCGTCGTAGAGCCGCCGGGCCGTCACGAGGCGGAGGCTTCCCGGCGACGCCGGCGCCACCTCGGGCCCGGCGAACCCGGTGGGGAGCCCGACGGAGGCGGGAGGCGGGGCCGCCGTCCGGCCCGCCGGTGCCCCCGGGGCCTCGTCGCCGCCGACCCGCTCGGCCAGCCCGGCCCGCGGCGGTGCCCCCTGGCGCTCGACGGCCTCGATCCCCGGTGTGGCGATGGGGTCGATGCGACGGCTGGGGCGCAGCGACGGCAGTCCCACGCCGGCGCGCCGGAGCGGCACCACCACGCCGTCTCGGCCGGCGTCGCTGTCGAGCACGGCCCGGGTGCACCCCGCCAGCGACGGGGCCAGGCGCTCGGCCTCGTCCCACAGCTCGCCCACGCTCGTCGCCCCCAGGTCCCCGCCCAGCCGGGCGGCGAGCTCGGAGGCCACCATCCAGTCCGGCCAGCTCTGGCCCGGCGCCACCAGCTTCTGGCCCAGGCGGGTGACCCGGCTCTCCACGTTCGTCGTGCTGCCGCTGCGCTCGTGGGGCCCCGCTGCGGGCAGCACCACGTCGGCGTGCGCCGAGGACGACGAGAGGAAGGTGTCGACGGCCACCACCAGCTCGGCGGCCCCGAGGGCGTCGGCGGCCAGCCGCCGGTCGGGGAAGTCGCCGAGGACGTCGGCGCCCACGAGCACGAGCGCCCGCATCTCGCCGGCGGCCAGGGCCCGGAGCATGCCGGCCGTGTCGCGCCCGCGTGCCGCCGGCACGGCGCCCCAGGCGGCGGCCAGGGCCTCGCCCCCGTCCTCGAGGCGCACCCGGCCGGGCAGGAGCCCGGGCGCCATCCCCATCTCGAGGGCGCCCATGACGTTGCCCCGCCGCAGCGCCGGGAGGAACCGGGCCCCCGGCAGGGCGGCGGCGAGGGCCAGGGCGGCGTTGGCCACCACCGTCTCGTGCTCGGCGAGCGACGGCCGGCCCAGCACCACCACCACGCCCTCGCCCCCCTCGCCGGCCGCCGACAGGGCGGCCCGGGCGGCCCCGAGGGCCCCGGCGTCGAGGGTGGCCGGTGCCGCCCCCGGGCCGGCCACGAGGGCCTCGACGGCGCCGGCCAGCTCTCCGGGGCGGACCACGACCGAGGCGGCGGTCAGGGCGCTCAGCGGGCCGGACCGGTGGCAGAGCTCCACGAGCCGCGTCTGGCCGGCGTCGGCCGCGCCCCGCAGGCGCAGGAAGAGCACCGGCAGCTCCTCGCGCAGGTCGCCCGACAGCGTGACCACGCACGACGCCCGGCAGGCCTCGTCGACGGTGGCCCGGGGCAGGCCCAGCACGAGCTCGGCGGGCAGCCCGTCGCCGAGCTGGGCGTCGACGTTGTCGGTGCCGAGGACCCCCTTGGCCAGCTTGGTCCAGGCGTAGGCGTCCTCGTTGGACAGCCGGGCCCCACCGATCACGCCGATGGCGTCGGGGCCCTGGGCGTCGCGCACCGCCGACAGCCGCCGGGCCACCTCGGCCAGCGCTTCGGCCCACGTCGCCGGCTCGAGGTCCCCGTCCCGGCTGCGCCGCAGGAGCGGCTCGGTGAGCCGGTCCCCGGAGTTCACCGCCTCGTAGGCGAAGCGGCCCTTGTCGCACAGCCAGCTCTGGTTGACGGGGTCGGTGTCGATGCCGAGCAGCCGCGTCACCCGGTTGGCCGACGACTGCACCGCCACCCGGCAGCCGAAGGCACACGTCGTGCAGGTGGACTCCACCTGGTCGAGGTCCCACGGACGCGCCGTGAACCGGTACGGGGCGGCCGTGAGGGCCCCCACCGGGCAGATCTGCACGGTGTTGCCGCTGAAGTAGGAGCTGAAGGCGTGGTCCTCGAAGACGTTCACCTCGACGGCGTCGCCCCGGGAGAGGAAGTCGATCTGCGCCTCGCCGGCGATCTCCGCCGCGAACCGCACGCAGCGCCCGCACTGGATGCAGCGCTCGCGGTCCAAGAGGACGAGCTCCGACAGCGAGATGGGCTTGGCCCAGTGCCGCTTCTCCTCCACGAACCGGCTCTCGCCGGGGCCGTAGGCGAGGGTCTGGTCCTGGAGCGGGCACTCCCCGCCCTTGTCGCACACCGGGCAGTCGAGGGGGTGGTTGACGAGGAGGAACTCGAGCACCCCGTCCTGGGCCTTGCGGACCTTCTCCGAGGTGGTCACCACCTCCATCCCCTCGGCCACCGGGACGTAGCAGGCGGGCTGGAGGGTGGCGCCCCGGGGGCCGCTCACCTCCACCAGGCACATCCGGCACATGCCGACGGGCTTCATCCGGGGGTGGTAGCAGAAGCGCGGGACGAAGACGCCGGCGTCCTCGGCGGCGGCGATGAGGAACTGCCCGGCCGGCGCCGTGACCCCCACCCCGTCGATGGTGAGCTGCACGGTGGCGCCGGGCTCGGACCGGGGGGCGATGCCGTGGTGGGAGGTGACGGTGGGGTCAGCCATGGGGGCACCCCCCCTCCTTCACGTGGACGAGGAACTCGTCGCGGAACATCCGGATCCCCGAGGCGATGGAGGACGGGATCGAGGGGCCGAGCACGCAGATGGTCGTCTGCTGCGGCGGCCAGCTCACCCCCGGGGCGAGGTTGTCGCAGACGTCCATGAGCAGGTCCAGGTCGCTCTCGCGCCCTGCCCCCTCCTCGATGCGCCGCAGGACCCGCTCGAGCCAGCCGCTCCCCTCCCGGCACGGGGTGCACTGGCCGCAGGACTCCCGGCGGAAGAACCGGGTGATCCGCCAGGCGGCCCGCACGGCGCAGGTGGTGTCGTCCATGACGACCACCGACCCCGAGCCGAGCATCGACCCCTGCTCGGCCACCTCGTCCTGGCCGAGGGGGAGATCGAGCTGGTCGGGACCGAACCAGGGCGCCGAGACGCCCCCGGGGATGATGGCCTTCACCTGCCGGCCGCCCGGCACGCCGCCGCCGAGGGAGGGGTCGAAGACGAGGTCCCGGAAGGTGGTCTTCACCATCTCCACCTCGTAGACGCCCGGGCGCTCGACGTGGCCCGACAGGGCGAACAGCCGGGTGCCGGTGGAGCGGCCGGCGCCCAGCGCCGTGAAGGCGGCCGACCCCTTCTCGATCACCCA
>JAGWNV010000170.1 GCA_028872975.1 Acidobacteriota bacterium | reverse complement strand
CCGCCGACACCGACGCCACCAGGGAGGCGAGGAGGCGGGCGGGCCACAGCGCCAGCCCCGCCGGCACCCGGAGGAGGCCGGGGACGCTCGGCCGGCACCACCGGGCCCGGAGGGCGTCGAGCCCCAGCACCGGCCAGCCGCAGGCCAGCACGACGGCCCGGCGGAGGCGCGCCCCGCCGTCCTGGGCGTGGCGGGCCCGGCAGACGAGGGCCGCCACCTCGTCGTCGTCGTGGCGGTCGAGGAGGGCGGTCGACAGCACCACGTGCTCGAGGTGGGTCCTGACGAAAGAGCGGTCGCCGTCGACCACCAGGAACCCGCCCGTCGTCGACCGCGACAGCGGCGCCCCGGCCAGCTGCGAGGCGGCCGCGATCCGCCGCAGCTCGCCGCTGCTCGGCCGCCGGCACCCGCCGAGACGCAGGACGTGCTCCTCCAGGCGCCGCCCGGCGAGCAGTCCGAGGGAGGCGACGAGCAGCCCGAGGGCCGTCCACGCCGCCACGGCGACTGGGGAGCCGAAGATCCTCCCGCCCACGGCGACGACGGTGCCGCCGGCGCCGGCGAGGACCCCCTCGGCCAGGTGCCAGGGGCGCATTCCCGGGGCGCCGCCCACGTGGAAGAGCCCTGCCGTCCGCCCGCCGGACGGGCCACCGGCGGCGGTGAGGAGGCCGAGCACGGCCCCCACTGCCGCGGCCCAGAGGAGGGCGACGAGCCCCGACCAGCTCACGACGAGCGCCACCGCCGGCGTCCAGAGGTCGGCGCCGAGCGCGTCGGCCACCGAGGAGACCGCCCGGCGCACCGGCCCCCCCGCCTCGGCGCCGGCATCGCCCGGAGCCTCGGAGGACGGCTCGACCGGAGAAAGCCAGGGCGGCGGACACCGGACCGGGCTTCCCGCTGCGGGCATCAGCGGGGCGTCAGACGGCGTCGGGATCGGCGCGGACGGCCGAGAAGCCGAACCCCTGGGGGACCTCCGCGCCGTCGGAGAGGCGCCGTAGGCGGTAGCCGTCGTCGAGCACCTCGGCCACCACGAACCCGCCGGTCCAGGAGCCGAGGTACCGGGTGCGGACCACGACCGGGGTGTCGACGGCCAGGACGTCGGTCCCCCCGCCGCTCGCCGCCTCGCCCATGACCAGCCTCCAGGGACGGCTCATGACACCCCAAGTGTCCGCCGACCTGGGCCGGAAGTGGGTGATGGTCGCCGGCCGGCACGGAGCGTGGCGGCGAATAGGGACCAAAGTCCCTAATCGGCGGCGAGGCGGTCAAGGGGCGTGCGGGAGCCGTCGATGGCCTCCCGTCCGGGCACGGATCGTGCCCATGACCAGGGAAATCGAGAGATTGCTGACGACGGCTCGCTCCGGTGAGGCACGCCCCGGGACGCCGGCCCGCCCGGTGGCCGGCGCGGCGCGCCCCGGCCGGTGGGTCCAGCGCGGCGCCCTCGCCCACCGGTGGCGACGGGACGAGGCCGGCCAGAGCCTCCTCGAGGTCTCGATGGCCCTCGGGCTGCTCGCCATCGTCATGCTGCCGCTCGCCATGGTCTTCTACTGGGGGGCGACGTCGTCGGCCCAGACCCGCGAGACCGGCGACGCCATTGCCATCGCCAACGGGTTCCTGTCCACGGCCCAGTCCGTCACCTACGCCGATCTCGGCTTCTACGAGGACCAGTTCGGCACGCCGCCCCAGACGGTGCCGAGCTACGGCGGCCAGCCCGGCGTCGACCTCGGCGCGGCGCCGCCCGCCGGGGTCTCGGCCCAGATCCCGGTCACGAGCACGCCCCAGACGGTGGGCGCCATCACCTACGCCGAGCGCACCTACGTGGTGTGGGCGAACGCCTCGGGGGGCGACAGCTACGCCTACAAGCAGGTCTACGCCGTGGTGTCGTGGACGGAGAACGGCCGGCAGGTGTCGGTGACCCAGAACGTCCTCGTGTACCCGGGCGGCCTCGGGAAGTACACCGGGCCCGAGAACAACACCGCCGGGAGCTCCCTCGGCGTGCCGGACAACGTGGCCGGGCTGGGAGTGGCCGTGCCGTCCGACCCGGCCGGGGAGTCCGCCGTCGTCCTGGCCTGGACGGCCCCCGTGGACACCCCCGGCTTCTACGTGGCGGTGTGGTCCACCAACCTCGCCGACCTCGCCGTCCCGGCCACCTCGGGCACCTCGGGCGCCTGGGCCCCGACGGGGTCGACGGCGAGCGGGTCGATCGCGGCGACCGCCACGAGCTACACGGTCACCGGCCTGTCGGCGGCCACCGTGTACTGGTTCGAGATCGTGGCCTTCTCCTCCGACGGCACCCAGTGGGCGGTCTCGCTGGTGGATGCCACGGCTACCACCCTCGTCACGCCGGTCGTCCCCTGCACGCTGGGCGCGCTCACCGTGAGCCAGTCCGGCCAGTCGTCGGGCACGGCCACGGTGGCGAAGACGAGCGGGCACCTCAGCCAGCCCATCGCCATCTCGGTGTCCTACTCGGGCCTGTGCACCTCCGTCGCCGACCTCGTCACGGTGACGGCGACCTCCAGCGGAGCCGACCCGAGCTCGCCCTACAGCCTCACCTGGGGGGCCACGAGCTACACGTACTCGGTATGCCCGTCGAGCGGCTTCACGACCGGCACCCACACCTACACGGTGCTCCTGAACGGGGTGTCCTCGAGCCTCACGGCCCAGGTCTCGTTCACCAAGTCGAAGAGCAACTCGGCGCAATGCTGAGGCTCCTCCGCCACCGCCGCCTGGTCCCGGACCGCACCCCTTCGGAGCACGAGGGGGGCTTCACGCTGGTCGAGCTCATGGTGGCCATGACCGTCTCGATCATCGTCCTGTCGATGATGGCGACCATGGTGGCGGTCTACGCCAAGGCCGACACGTCCATCGTGAACAACGCCGACGCCGCCTCGCAGGTGCGCCTCGTCCTCCTCCAGCTCCAGAGCGACATCCAGGCCGCCAACCCCCTCTCGACGCTCTCGTCGGTGACGGCCTACGACGACGAGCTCCAGATGACGGTCCAGCCCTCCGGCAAGCTCATCACCTGGCAGTACAGCTACAACACCGGGAACCTCACCCGGCAGATCGGCACCTCCACGGCCGCCGTCGAGCTCACCCACGTGACCAACGGCAACCCGTCCTCGGGCGGGGAAGCCGTGTTCGGCTACTACGACCACTGCTCGACCAACCTGGTCACCCAGGCACAGGCCACCCCGTCCAACATCAGCGGGTCGGCCACCGACGTGCAGGTGAGCCTGGCCGTCGACGGTCTCGACACTGCGCCCTACGGGTCGACGACGACCACTCACATCATGGCCCAGGCCCCGGGGACGAACCTGTGCGGCTGAGCCGGTCCCCCCGACGCCGGTGCCAGCGGCGGGCCGACGAGGCCGGCACCCTCCCCGTCGTGATGGGGGTCGTCTTCGTCGTCGTCCTGCTGAGCACGGCCATGCTCACGCGGGTCATGGGGGACGCGAGGAACGTGGCCCAGGAGACCCGGATGGCCCAGGCCCGGGCCCTCGCCCAGTCGGCCGTGACCGACGCCCTCTTCCAGATCGACCAGCAGGGATCGAGCCCGGCCTCGTTCTGCAACGAGCCCGCCAGTGGAGGGGCGTGCACCTTGAGCAGCATCCCCGGCGCGCCCGGCGCCGTCTACACGGCCCGCTGGAACGCCCTCACGGGCGCCTACACCGTGCTGGCCCGGGGCACCTCGCTCGGGGTGACCTCTGCAGTCCAGGCCACGATCTCCAAGGCGGCGTACCTCTCCGACGCCGTCTACGCCGGCTCCTTCGTCACCTTCAACGGCAACTCCACGACCCACGTCACCGTCACCGACCAGTACGGCAACGCCGTGGCCGGGGCGACAGCCGGCATCGCCGTCGGGCCGGGGGGGACCCTCACCTGCAACGGCCCCTCTGACCCCAACGCCGTGTACCACAACTACGGCGGGTCGATCTCCAAGTGCACGCCGTACGAGAACCTGGGGCCCGTCTACGACCCCCAGCAGCCCTCGGCGACCTGCCCGGCGGCCGTGAACCCGTACGGGGCGCCCACGACGCCGTGCATGCCGTCCTCGCCCTCGCCCTGCACGGCCATGGGCTCGGCCGTGGCCGGCACCGACGCCACCGGCTACACGGTGACGGGTACCGTCGCCACCCCGGCAGTCCTCGAGCCGGGGATCTACGTGTGCCGAGGCGGGCTGACCATGACGGGAACGGTGAACGTCGACTACGCCCAGAATCCCCAGCAGAACGGGGGGCGGGTGGAGATCTTCGTCTTCCCCACCGTTGGCTGGACGACATCGCCGAACATCACCATGAACTCGGCCACCGTGAACGCCTGTGAGACGACCGGGACGTCGGGCTCGGGCACCTGTTCGGGCGGGATCGTGGGCGACCCGACCGACCTCGTCATCTACGCCTGGGGCAGCGGGACGGCCACTCTTGGCGGCGGGTCGGCCGACGCCATCTTGTGGGCGCCGGGGATGGACCTGCTCCTGAACGGCTCCTCGAGCTCGCTCACCTGGACGGGCAGCCTGGTCCTCGGGGGGAGCACCTCCAACGGCCAGCCCAGCTTCAACCTGAACCTCGACGAACGGCTCCAGACCGAGTACACCCAGTCGAACTGGAAGATCTCCGGTTACCTGCCGACGTCGTCCTCGTTCGCGATCCCCTAGCGCCGGGCCGCTCGCCTCAGCCCCACTGGCCGGGCACGTAGTCGCCGGCCGGCTTGCGCACGATCACGTTCAGTCGGGTGTAGGCGTTGATGATGGCGACGACGGCCACCAGGGCGGCGAGCTGGTCCGAGTCGTAGTGCCTGGCGGCCTCCGCCCACACCTCGTCGGTCACACCGCCGGCGGCGTCGGCGATCCGGGTCCCCTGCTCGGCGAGGGCCAAGGCGGCGCGCTCGGCCTCGGTGAAGACGGTCGCCTCCCTCCAGGTGGCTACCAGGTTGAGCCGGGCCTGGCTCTCGCCGGCGTGGGTGGCGTCCTTGGTGTGCATGTCGGTGCAGTACCCGCAGCCGTTGATCTGACTGGCGCGGATCTTCACGAGCTCCTGGGTGGCGGCAGGGAGGGCCGACTCGTGGACGACCCGGCCGGCGGCGTTCAGGTACTTGGCGAACTGCGGGGCGATCGTGCTCTCGAAGAGGTCGAGTCGGGCATCCATGGCGGGCTCCTTTCCGTGCCGCGGACTTGATACCCCTATGACCCGCCGAAGCCTCGCCTTGTGACGGCGCTCGCCGAACGGCCTGGTCGCCGCCGCGTGGGTCAGGAGGCCTCTCGCTCGTAGAGGGCGTCCTGGAGCTCGAGGAGGTTCCGGTAGCGCACCTCGTCGACCGGCCGGAGGCCCTCGGTCCGGCGCCTGCGCCTCAGCTGCTCGAGGCTGCGCTGCACGAGCTCGATCGCCGAAGGGAACCCGACGTCCGCCCTGGTGTCCATGGTGCTTCCGCCCATCTCGGGCCGGCAGGCGGCCCGTTCCTCCCCCTCGCTCCCACCCAGCCACGGCCCGGGAGCCGGCAGGTAGGGGCGAAGGTCCCGCCGGCTCCTCGGGCGACGCCGGGCCAGGCCGGCGTCAGGCCGGTCGGCTGTCGGATCCCGCAGCCAGGAGCTCGTAGACGGGGTTGATCATCGCCAGCCGGTCACGGTGTTTGCCGACGGTCCCTTCGACGATCATCTTCGTCCCCGTCTCGATGCCGGCGATCGACCGTCGCCCCAGGAACACCACGGTCAGGGCCTCCCCGCTGGCGTCCACCAGGGTGCACTCGAGCGAGGGCACGCCGGAGAGCGGCTGCACCCGTACCGACCTGACGCGCCCGGCCACCCGGGCGCGCTTGCGCCACTGGAGGTCGGCGATGGGCTGGGCACCGGGGACGGCCGGCACGGGCATCGTCTTCATCCGCTCGGGCCGGGCGGCGGCCTGGTCACCGAGTTCCTGGCCGAGCTCCTCGCTGGTGGGCACCGGGCGTCGTGACTCCAGGCTGGGGGCGACCAGGAAGGGCACGATGGTGGC
>JAGWNV010000169.1 GCA_028872975.1 Acidobacteriota bacterium | reverse complement strand
GGGGCCGGTACCTCTACGTACAGACCGGTGCGGCGGGCGTCGTCGACGGGTTCGCCGTGAGCCCAGCAGGTGGCCTGTCGGCGGTCGGGTCGGTCACCGTCCCGGACGCCGCCGGAGGAGAGGGGATCGTCGCCTTCTGACCGCGACCGATCACCGCAGAGGCTCGGCCCATAGGAGGATGGCGTCGTGATCGGCCTTCTCGCCGTCGGGTTGGTGGCAGGCCTCGTCGCAGGGATCTCACCCTGCATCCTCCCGGTCCTCCCGGTCGTGCTCGTGGCCGGGACCACCGGCCGGGGCGAGCGGGCCCGGCGGAGGCGGCCGGTCGCTGTCGTGGCCGGGGTGGTGGTGAGCTTCAGTGCCCTCATCCTCGGCGGTTCGGCGCTCTTGAGCGCGCTCCATCTCCCCCAGGACCTGCTCCGGGACCTCGGCCTGGCCGTCCTCGGGCTCTTCGGCATCGGGCTCCTCGTGCCGGCGCTGGGGTCGGTCCTCGAGCGGCCTTTCGCCCGCCTCCGGGTCCCGGACCTGCTCGGACGGCGCGCCGGGTTCGTCCTCGGCCTCGGCCTCGGTGCGGTGTTCGTCCCGTGCGCAGGGCCGGTGCTGGCCGCCGTCACCGTCGTCGGCGCCACCCACGACGTGTCCGTCACGGCCGTGCTCCTCACCCTGGCCTTCGCCGTGGGCGCCGGTGTGCCGCTGCTCGCCGTGGCCCTGGCCGGTGAGGCGCTCGTCCACCGCGCCCGGGCCCTCCAGCGTCGGGCCACCGCGCTGCGTCGGGTGGGCGGCGCCGTGCTCGTCACCATGACGTTCCTCATCGGGCTCGACGTCACCGAGGGCCTCCAGCGAGCCGTGCCCGGCTACACCACCGCCCTCCAGCACGGCGTGGAGGGAACCGCCTTCGCCACCCGGCAACTCCAAGCCCTCACCGGTCGCAGAGCGGGCACGCTGAGCGCCTGCGGGACCGATCCCTCGGCCGGGCTCGAGGATTGCGGGCCGGCGCCTGCACTGCGGGGCATCACCGCCTGGCTGCACACACCGGGCGGCCGACCGCTCAGGCTCGCCGCGCTCGAGGGGAGGGTGGTGCTCCTCGACTTCTGGACCTACTCCTGCATCAACTGCCAGCGGGCTCTGCCCCATCTCGAGGCGTGGGCCCACCGCTACGGCGGTGACGGGCTCGTGGTGGTCGGGATCCACACCCCCGAGTTCGCCTTCGAGCACGTCGTCGCCAACGTGGCGAGCGCCTCGAGGGAGCTCGGTGTCGACTATCCCGTGGCCGTGGACGACGCCTACGACACCTGGAACGCCTATGGGAACGAGTACTGGCCGGCGGAGTACCTCGTCGACGCCAAGGGCGAGGTCCGCCACGTCCACTTCGCCGAGGGCGAGTACGCCGGGACAGAGACGCTCATCCGCCGGCTCCTCGTCGAGGCGCGGCCCGGGCTGGTGCTGCCCGGCACGACCGGGCTTCCCGACCGCACGCCGAAGCGGCCCACCAATCCCGAGACCTACCTCGGCTACGCGCGCCTGCAGTACCTCGTGGGGGCCACGCCCGTGCCGGACACGTCGGCCTCCTACCGGTTCCCCTCGTCGCTGCCACCCGGCGGCTATGGACTGTCGGGCGCCTGGACCATCGGCGCCGAGAGCGCCGTGGCGGGCGACGGTGCCCGCCTCGAGCTCGGCTTCCAGGCCGACGACGTCTACCTGGTGCTCGGCGGGACCGGCACGGTCACGGTCGACGTCGACGGGCAACGGACCCGGACGGTGGCCGTCGGCGGGATCCCCCGGCTCTACACCCTGCTCGACTCCGCCTCGCTGCAGTCGGGCACCATGACCCTGGGCTTCACGTCCGGCGTCGTCGCCTACGACTTCACCTTCGGGTAGCTCCTCAGGAGCTGCACCCCGAGCAGGTGCCGACGACGTCCAGCCGGTGCGTCTCGGCCCGGAACCCCCGGTCCGCCCCGATGGCGTCCATGAGCGTCGTGACGCTGCGCTCGAGACCGCTCGGGGCGGCGAAGTCCTCGACGGCGCCGCACCTGCGGCACACCAGGTGATGGTGGTGCCGTCCCGTCACGGCTTCGGAGAGCTCGTAGCGGACGAACTCGTCGGTCCCCACCACCCGGTGGACCACCCCGGCCTGCCCGAGGACGGCCAGGTTCCGGTAGACGGTGCTCTGGGGGATCGAGGCCGACGCCGCCACGAGCTCGGCGGCGGTGAGGGGGCCGGGGGTGTCGGCCAGCACCTCGACGAGGGATCGCCGGCCCCGGGTGTAGCGCTGGCCGATCCCCGACATGCGCCCGGCCACCTCGCCATGGAGCCCCTGGTCCACCCGGCCATCCTAGCCCCCCGAGTTGAAATGAGAATCATTCCTGTTCTAGTTTTCCGGGGGGAGGAGACCGGAAAGGACGGCGGTGGCCAGGAGCGCGGCGACGAAGCCGGCCGGGGCGTGGCGCCTCGGCCGCTGGCTGGGGGCGCTCGGCGCCGCCGTGCCGGCCGCCGCCCTCCTGAGCGCGTGCGCCGCCGGGCCCACCGCCACCCCGGGGGTGGTGGCCGCCGTCGGTGCCGAGAACCAGTACGCCGACGTGCTGTCGCAGGTCGGGGGCCGCTACGTCGAGGTCTCGTCGGTCCTCGACGACCCCAACAGCGATCCCCACGGCTTCGAGCTCTCCACGAGCGTGGCCAAGGAGGTCGGCGCGGCGGCCCTCGTCGTGCAGAACGGGCTGGGCTACGACGACTTCATGACGAAGATCGAGTCGGCGACGCCCAATCCGCGGCGACGGGTCCTCGTCGTCCAGCACCTCCTGGGGCTCCCGGACGCGACCCGCAACCCGCACCTCTGGTACGCGCCCACCACGATGCCGGCCGTGGCCCGGGCCGTGGCCGGCGCGCTGGCTGCCCTCGAGCCGGACCATGCCGCCTACTTCCGGGCGCGGCTCGAGCGATTCGACGCCTCCCTGCAGCCCTGGCGGTCCGCCGTGGCCGCCTTCGAGGCCCGCTACCGGGGCGTGGCGGTGGCGACGACCGAGCCGGTGGCCGACGACCTGCTCGAGGCCATGGGGGCGGACAACCGCACCCCCTTCGCCTTCCAGGCCGCCGTCATGAACGGTGTCGACCCCTCCCCGCAGGACATCTCCCTCGTGCACGGCCTCCTCACCGGCCACCGGGTGCGGGTGCTCTGCGTCGACGCCCAGGTCGTCTCCTCGCTCACGGCGTCGATCCGGCGCACCGCACTCCGGGCCGGTGTGCCGGTGGTGGCCGTGTACGAGACGATGCCGGCCCCCGGCTACGACTTCCAGCGCTGGATGCTCGCCGAGGTCCGTGCCGTCGAGAGGGCCGTCGCCGGCGGCGTGTCGACGGAGCGGCTGTGACGGCCCCGGGCGCCCCCGTTCTCGAGCTGGACGGCGCCACCGTCTCTCTCGGGGGCCGCACCGTGCTCGACCAGGTGAGCTTCGCCGTCGACGCCGGGCAGTTCACCGGCCTCATCGGTTCCAACGGCGCCGGCAAGACCACGCTGCTTCGCACCGTCCTGGGCCTCCAGCGGCTCGACGCCGGAAGCGTCCGTGTCCTCGGCCGGCCCCTCGCCAAGCGGAGCGGCGACGTCGGCTACGTGCCCCAGAAGGTGCTCCTCGACCCCGACATGCCCCTGCGGGCCTGGGACCTCGTGGCCCTCGGGCTCGACGGGCACCGCTTCGGCATCCCGATGCCCTCGAAGCGCCGTGCCGACGCCGTGGACGCCATGGTGGCCGCCGTCGGGGCGGAGGGCTTCGCCGGTGCCCGCGTGGGCCGGCTGTCGGGCGGCGAGCAGCAGCGCGTCCTCATCGCCCACGCCCTGGTGAGCCGCCCCCGGCTCCTCCTTCTCGACGAGCCCCTCGCCAACCTCGACCTCCACAGCGCCCAGGAGGTGGTGGGGCTCCTGGCCCGGGTCTCGCGCCAGCAGCACGTGGCCGTCCTGCTCTCCGCGCACGACATCAACCCCCTCCTGCCGGTGATGGACCGGGTCGTCTACATCGCCGGCGGCCGTGCCGTGTGCGGGACCACCGAGGAGGTCATCCGCGAGGACGTGCTCAGCGCCCTGTACCGCCACCATGTGGACGTGCTCACGGTGCACGGCCGGATCCTCGTCATCGCCGGCGCCGCCGACCTCGAGCACCTGTCGCTCGGTCACCACGAGGTGGTCGGTCCCGAACAGCGCCGGCACCTGTCGCTGCCCCCCGAGCCTGCCGGCGACGGGGGGTGAGCGCCGTGCACCGCCTCCTCACCTGGCTGGTGGAGCCGGGCTTCGCCTCGAGTGCCCCGGTCCACGTGGCCCTCGTCGTGGGGACGGTGGCGGCGACGGTCTCGGCCGTGGTGGGCGTCTTCACCGTCCTGCGGGGACAGTCCTTCGCCGGACACGCCCTGACCGACGTCGCCGCCGCCGGGGGCTCGGGGGCGCTCCTCCTGGGGGCCGGCGCCCTGTCCGGGTTCGTGGTGGGCGGGCTCCTCGGGGCGGGCGCCATGGACCTCGTCGGCGTCCAGCGGGCCCGGGGGAGGGACCTCGCCACCGGAGTCGTCCTGGGCGTCGCCACCGGGGTCACCGCCCTCGTCCTCTACCTCGACACCACCACCCGCGCCACGGCCGGCACCGTCCAGCAGGTCCTCTTCGGGTCGATCTTCTCGGTCGACGCCGCCGTGGTGCCCGTGTCGGTGGCGCTCGGCGCGGTGGCCGTCGCCGCCGTGGGCGCCCTCTACCGGCCCCTGCTCCTGAGCTCCGTCGACCCCGAACTGGCCGCCGCCCGCGGGGTGCCGACACGGGCGGTCGGCGTCGTCTTCATGGGCGCCCTCTCGTTGGCGGTGGGCCTCTCCGCCGTCGCCATCGGGGCGATCCTGTCGACGGCCCTCCTCGTCGGCCCGGCGGCGGCGGCGCTGCGGGCCACCCGGCGTCTCGGCTGGGCCGTCGTCACCGCCGTCGTGATCGGGACGGTCTCGACCTCGCTCGGGGTGCTCTTCGCCTACGACAGCTACTACTGGGCCCCCGGCCGTCGCGGGCTTCCGGTGAGCTTCTTCGTGGTGGCTCTCGTGGTGGCCGCCTACGGCGTCTCCGGCCTCCCGGCCCGGCGGAGGCGACGAGTGCCGGGGACGGGGCGCTGAGATGTTCTCGGGCTTCATGGTGCACGCCTGGGCTGCCGCCACCCTCGTGGCGGTGGCCGCCGGGGTGGTGGGGTTCTTCGTCGTCCTCCGGGGATCGGCCTTCCCCGCCCATGCCATCCCCAACGGCGCCTTCGCCGGCGCCGCCCTGGCCGGGCTGGTGGGACTGAGCACCCTCCTCGGGCTCGGGGTCTTCGCCGTGGTGGCGGCCCTCGCCATCGGGGCGCTGGGGCGGCGGGGCCGCCACGACGTGGTCACCGCCCTGACCCTCGTCTCGCTGCTCGCCCTGGGCGCGGTGTTCCTCAGCCGGACGAACGAGTACGAGACCCAGCTCTACTCGCTCCTCTTCGGCGAGGTGCTCGGGGTGAGCACCGCCGAGCTCCTCCCCGTCCTCGGCCTGGCCGTCGCCTCGGTGGCGGCCGTCGGCGCCCTGTACCGGCCCCTTCTCCTCTCGTCGGTCGTGCCCGAGGTCGGCGAGTCCCGCGGGGTGCGCGGTTCGCGCATGGAGACCGCCTTCCTGGTGGTGCTGGCCCTCACGACGGCCATGACCGTGCCGGTGGTGGGGGCGCTCCTCGTCTTCAGCCTCATGATCGGGCCGCCGGCGGCGGCGCGGGCACTCGTGGCCAGACCGGGGCTCGCCATGGTGACGTCGGTGGGACTCGCCCTCGTGACGGTCTGGAGCGCCATCGCCCTCTCGTACCTCTCGGACTGGCCCATCGGGTTCTTCGTCGGCTCGGCCGGCGCCCTCTGGTACGGGGGCGGCCGGGTGTGGGGCCGGCGAGCGGCGCGACCGGTCGGGGCGCGCCCGTAGCCCGCGGTTCGAGTGCGTGCGCACATGCGCACGGAGTTACCGGCGGGACAGGCCTTTCGGCCCTGCCCGCGG
>JAGWNV010000168.1 GCA_028872975.1 Acidobacteriota bacterium | reverse complement strand
TCGGCGGGACCGGGACGGGATCGGACAGGGAGGCACGATGCGGCTGGGAAGGCTCCTGCGGGCGATGCTCCGGCTCGTCCTCGGTGCCGGCGCCGCCGCCGGTGCAGCCTGGCTGGTCCGGGCCCTCCTCGGCCGTGCCGCCGGCGAGCCCGCCGTCGCGACCGACGGTGCCTCGGCCAACGGCTCCCGGCGGACGCCGCTCAGCTTCGACTCCTGGCCCCCGGTGCCCCAGGCCCCCCAGCGCCCGGAGACGGGCGAGCACTGAGCCTGCCGGCGCCCACGGGGCCGCGTCGGTCAGACCGACGTGATCCTGTGGATGTCGAGGATCCCCTCGTTCGCCTGCAACAGGGCGAAGGTGTCGTCGGGGACGCTCCGGTCGGTGGAGAGGACCATGAGCGCCGTGTTGCCCGTCCGTGACGGCCCCACCGCCATCGACGAGATCGACACCCCCGCCTCCCCGAGGGCAGTCCCGACGACGCCAATCATCCCCGGCCGGTCGTCGTTTCTGACCACGAGCATGTTCTCGGCGGGCGGCACTTCCACGACGTGGTCGTCCACGAGCACGATCCGGGGCTCCGACCGGTGCCCCGAGAGGGTCCCCGCCAGGGAGTGCTCGGTCGATCGGAGGCTGATCAGGTTCACGTACTCCCGGGTGGTCACCGACCGGGACTCCCTGACCTCGAGGCCCCGCTCGGCGGCGAGCTGGGGGGCGTTCACGTAGGACACCGGCTCCTCGGTCCCGGCGGCGAAGACCCCCTTCAACACGGCCAGGGTGAGGATGTCGGTGCCGGCCCCGGCGAGACCGCCCTGGAACTCCACCTCGAGCCGGTCGGGGATCCCGTCGTTCAGGCAGGCGAACGTCCGGCCCAGCTGCTCCGCCAGGGGAAGGAAGGGACGGACCGACTCGGGGACCTCGGTGGCCGCCACGTTGACGGCGAAGGGGACGAAGTCGCCGGCGAGGGCGAGGATGACCTGCTCGGCGATCGTGACGCCGGCCTTGTCCTGGGCCTCGTGGGTCGAGGCGCCGAGGTGGGGAGTGACGACGACGTTGGGGAGGGAGAAGAGGGGCGAATCGGTGCAGGGCTCCGAGGAGTAGACGTCGAGGGCGGCACCGCCGGCATGTCCGGACCGGAGCGCCTCGAGCAGGGCCTCCTCGTCGAGGATGCCCCCCCTGGCTGCGTTCACGATCCGGATCCCGGGCTTGGCCTTGGCCAGGACGTCCCGGCCGATCAGCCCGGCCGTCTCCGGCGTCTTGGGGAGATGGATCGTGACGAAGTCCGACTCGGCCATGAGCTCGTCGAGCCCGAGCAGCTCGACACCCATCTGCCGGGCCCGCTCGGCCGAGACATAAGGGTCGTAGGCGCACAGCCGCATCCCGAAGGCGAGTGCCCGCTGGGCGACGAGGGCACCGATCCGCCCCAGACCCACCACGCCGAGGGTCTTGCCGTGGAGCTCGACCCCCTCCCACTTCGACCGCTCCCACTTCCCCCCCACCAGGCCGGCGTGGGCCTGGGGCACGTTCCGGGCCTGGGCCAGGAGGAGGGCCATCGTGTGCTCGGCCGCCGAGAGGATGTTCGACTGGGGGGCGTTCACCACCATGACCCCCCGGCGGGTGGCGGCTTCGACGTCCACGTTGTCGAGACCGATCCCAGCCCGTCCGACGGCGACGAGGTCCGACCCGGCTGCCAGCACCTCGTCGGTCACCTGGGTGGCGGACCTGATGACGAGGGCATGGGCGCCCCTCACGGCCTCGAGCAACTCCTCGGGGGAGAGCTCGAGGCGCACGTCGACTTCGTGCCCGGCGGCCCGGAGCAGTTCGAGCCCCCGTTCCGCCAGCTTCTCGGTCACCAGCACCCGGGTCATCTCAGCCCGCCCTCACTCGGCCATGGCGAACAGCTTCGCCAACCGCGAGACACCTTCGACGAGCGATTCGTCCGACAGCGCGTAGGAGAGCCGGAGGTAGCCCACGGCGCCGAAGGCCTCCCCGGGCACCACCGCCACCCGGACCTGTTCGATGGCGGCCTCCACCACGTCGAGGGAGCTCTCCACCAACCGGCCTCCCAGCCTGCGCCCGTAGAGCCCCTTCACCGACGGGAAGGCGTAGAAGGCTCCCTCGGGCTCCATGCAGTTGACCCCCTCGCACTCCGAGAGCATCTGGTGCATGGTCACCCGGCGGCGGTCGAAGACCTCTCGCATGGCCGCCACGGTGCCCATGGGCCCGGTGAGGGCGACCAGCGCCGCCTGCTGGGCGACGTTGTCGACGTTCCCGCAGGAGTGGGACTGGAGGTTCGAGACCGCCTCGGCCACGTCCCGGGGCGCCACCAGCCAGCCCACCCGCCAGCCGGTCATGGCGTAGGTCTTGGCGACCCCGTTGATGACGACGCACCGCTCGGCGAGCTCTGGCACCGCGCCCGGCATCGACGTGAAGGTCCGGCCCCCGTAGACGAGGTGCTCATAGATCTCGTCGGTCACGACCCACAGCCCCTGCTCGGCTGCCCACCGGCCGATCTCCCGGACCTCCTCCGGCGTGCACACCGCACCCGTCGGATTGTTGGGGGACACGAAGAGGAGGACCTTCGTCGCCGCCGTCAGGGCCCGGTCGAGGGCCTCGACGGTGAGGTGGAAGCCGGTGGACTCCTCGGTCTCGACCGCCACCGGGACGCCGCCGGCGAGGGCGATGGCCTCGGGATAGGTGGTCCAGTAGGGCGCCGGCACGAGCACCTCGTCACCGGGGTCGAGGAGGGCCATGAAGGTCTCGTAGACCGCCTGCTTGGCGCCGTTCGTGACGACGACCTGGGCGGCGGCCACCTCGAAGCCCGAGTCCCGGGTGGTCTTCTCGGCGATGGCCTCCCGCAGGGCCCCCAGGCCAGGCGTGGCCGTGTAGTGGTGGTTCAGGGGGAGCCGGCAGGCCTCCTCGGCGGCGGCCACGATCGGGTCGGGCGTGGGGAAGTCGGGCTCCCCGGCCCCGAACCCGATCACGTCCTCCCCCGCCGCGGCGAGCGCCTTGGCCTTGGCGTCGACCGCCAGGGTGGCCGACGGCGACACCGCCGCCACCCGGCCCGACACGCGGCGCGCCCCGGCGGTCCGCGGCGCTGCCGCTGGCGATTCGCGCCGGGGGACCATGGCTGCCATGCTTGCACACGTGACGAATGCCGCCGACCGCCCCGCTCCCCCCGACATCCGGATCCCCGACGCCCTCAAGCCCTCCGACGGCCGCTTCGGCAGCGGCCCCTCCAAGGTCCGTCCCGAACAGGTCACCGCCCTCGCCGCGGCCGGCACCACCTACCTGGGGACCAGCCACCGCCAAGCGCCGGTCCGGTCCCTCGTGGGCCGGCTCCGGCGGGGCCTCGCCGAGCTCCTCTCCCTCCCCGAGGACTACGAGATCGTCCTCGGCAACGGCGGTACGACCACCTTCTGGGACGTGGCCACCTTCTGCCTCGTCGACCGCCGAAGCCAGCACCTCTCCTTCGGCGAGTTCTCCTCGAAATTCGCCAAGGCCGTCGCCGCCGCGCCCCATCTCGGCGACCCCGAGGTGATCGAGTCGCCGGCTGGCACCCACCCCGAGGCGCTGGCCCGGCCGGACGTCGACCTCTACGCCCTCACCCACAACGAGACCTCCACCGGCGTGATGATGGAGATCCGCCGGCCCGACGGGGCGGCCCTGCCGGCCGACGGCGGCGGGCTCGTGGCCGTGGACGCCACCTCGGCGGCGGGGGGTCTCCGAGTCGACCCCAGCCAGTTCGACGTCTACTACTTCGCACCCCAGAAGTGCTTCGCTTCCGACGGTGGCCTCTGGGTCGCAGCCTTGTCGCCGGCGGCGCTGGACCGGGTGGAGCGGATCGGGTCGGGGGGCCGCTGGGTGCCGGCCTCGCTCGACCTCGGCATCGCCGTGGAGAACTCCAGGCTCGACCAGACCTACAACACCCCCGCCCTCGCCACCCTCCTCCTCTTCGCCGAGCAGGTCGACTGGATGCTCGCCGGCGGCGGCCTCGAGTGGTCGGCGGGCCGCTGCGACCGGTCGGCCGAGATCCTCTATACCTGGGCCGACCAGTCGGACTTCGCCACGCCATTCGTAGGCAAGCCCTCGGAGCGCAGCCACGTGGTGGGCACCGTCGACTTCGTCGACGCCGTCGACGCCACCGCCGTGGCGAAGGTCCTCCGTGCCAACGGCATCGTCGACACCGAGCCCTACCGGAAGCTCGGCCGGAACCAGCTCCGGGTGGCGATGTTCCCCGCCATCGATCCGGAGGACGTGGCCGCCCTCTGCGCCTGCATCACCCACGTAGTGGGCGCCCTCGCCGACTGACACCGGGCCCTCGGCCCGCAGGAGCTCTCCGACCGACGCCCCTCAGGTGGCCGGGCTCACCGTGCTCATGTTGAAGTCCGCCACCCGGACCGGGGGCATCACCGTCCGGTTCATCCACTCCCCGGACTCCCGGGGGAAGGCTCGCGTGGAGGCCCCCACCTCGGTGAGGCGCCGTAGGAGGTCGACGGGGCTCTCGTTGAACCGGAAGTTGTTGACCGCACCGACCACCTCACCGTCCTCGACGAGGTAGACGCCGTCCCGGGTGAGCCCGGTGAGGAGGGCCGTGACGGGGTCGACGGTCCGGACGTACCAGAGACAGGTGAGGAGCAGCCCCCGCCGTGTCCGGCCGATCATCTCCTCGACCGACCCGGTCGCACCGGGCAGCTCCAGGACGAGGTTGTCGATCGGCGCGGCGGCCGCCACGCCCGACCGGGCGGCGGCGGCCCGGTGGTAGAAGAGCCGTCGGAGCCTGCCGCCTTCGATCCAAACGGTCCTCTCGAGGGCCATCCCGTTGTCGAACACCGAGACGTCGCTCGACGAGGCGGTGGTGACGAGGAACGGCGCGCACTGCACGCCCGGCTCCCCCGGGTCGCTTCTGAGCTCGAGGGGAAGGTCGCTCAGGGCCCCGCCCACCTTGGTCCCACCGCCGGGCGCCGAGAAGACGCTCCGGCCGTCCTCGGCGTCGCGCCCGGAGAGGTCCTCGTAGAGGAAGACCATGAGGTCGGCGGTGGCATCGGGGGGCAGGATCGTCTCGTACCGACCGGCAGGGAGGTCGATCCGCCGGGAGGCCCAGGCGAGGCGCTGCTCGAGGCTCCGGTGCATGGCGGGCAAGTCGACCTGTTCGGGAGCGGCCATCCCCGATCCGGCCCAGGCCGACCGGGACCCGTCGGGGCTCCTGGCGACGAGCTCGGCGGATCCCGTCGGCTGCGCATGGCGCAGTCGGATCCCGCTCGTCGTTCCCAGGTAGGAGGTCTCGATCGTGTGGGTGACGAACCCGGCCAGCACGTGCCCGGCCGAACGGGCCCGGTCGAAGGCGGCAGCGAGGTCCTCGAGGACCGGGGCCAGCATGGCGGGGTCGGCCGTTCCCGGGGGCTCCTCGAGCGGGCTTCCCCCTGACCTCGGGCCGCCGGCCGCCTCGACGAGCGGGGCGGCGTCCTGAGCGACCGGGGCACTCCGGGCGTCGGCCTCGGCGGCGGCGACCAACTCCTCGAGGTCGGGGTCCCCGCTCCGGCTGGCCGCACCGACGGCGAGTCCCCCGGCCACCTTCTGGATGCTCACGGCGGCCACCCGCCGCTGGTGTCGCCAGCCGTTGGTCGTGGTCGTGTTGTTGGCAAACCGGCTGTCGACCTCGCTTCGGTCCTCCACCACGACGATGCAGGCCTCTCCCCGGGAATGCCCCAGGGCCCGCTCGACGACCTCGGCTGGTTCGGGAAGGCGCCGGCCCGTCACGATCCGGTCGCCTCCGACCCCCCGACCGGCGACTCGGCCCCGGATTCACTTCGGGCGTTCAGGATCCGGACGGATCGGAACAGCGCCGAAGGGCAGCCGTGGCTGACCGGCGCCACCTGGCCTGGCTGGCCCTTACCGCAGTTGAAGGCCCCTCCGAGGACGTAGGTGGACCGTCCACCCACCGCCTCCATGCTCCCCCAGAAGTCCGTGGTCCGGGACTGATAGGCGACGTCGCGCACCTGCCCGGCCAGCCGGCCGTTCCGG
>JAGWNV010000167.1 GCA_028872975.1 Acidobacteriota bacterium | reverse complement strand
CCCGCCGGTCGGCCCGCCGGGGGGCGGCCTCCGAGAAGGACTAGCGGCCGGGCCCGGGATTCACGCCTCGCCGCCGCCGGCGACGATCCGGGGGAGCACCTCGCCGATCTGCCCCCGCACCACGACGTCGGCCATGAAGTCGAGCTCGGTGGGCTCGCCGTTCACGATGACGACGGCAGCGCCGGCCCGCCGGGCCAGGGGGACGAGGCCGGCCGCCGGGTAGACGCCGAGGGTCGTGCCCACGGCCAGGACGAGGTCGCAGCGCAGGGCCGCCTCCTCGGCGCGGGCGAGGTCGTGGGGCACCAGGCTCTGGCCGAAGCTGACGGTCGCCGACTTGAGGATCCCACCGCACTCGCCGCCGGCGGCGCGCTCCAGGCACGCCGGGTCGTCCTCCCCGGCCCGGACCCGGGCCAGGACCTCCTCCATGGGCCGGCGGGCCCCGCAGGACATGCACTGGACCTCCCGGGTGGTCCCGTGGATCTCCACCACCCGCCCGGGGTCGTGGCCGGCCTCGAGGTGCAGGCCGTCGACGTTCTGGGTGACGAGGGTGTCGAGCACGCCCCGCCGCTCGAGCTCGAGCAGGGCCCTGTGACCGGCGTTCGGCACGGGCCTGGTCCGCTCCCCGAGGCGTCGTGCCCAGGCCTGGCGGCGCACGTCGGGCTCCGACAGGTAGACGTCGATGGTGGCGCGGCGCTCGGCGCCGGGGTCCTTCGTCCACAGTCCCCGGGGGCCGCGGAAGTCGGGGATGCCGGAGTCGGTGGAGATGCCGGCGCCGGTCAGGGCGAGGACGCGCTCGGCCCCGGCCACGAGCGCCCGGGCCCGGGCGACCTCCTCGGCACCCGCCCGGGGGTCGGTCTCCATCGTCCGAGTGTCGCGCACCGTCGGTAACGTGCTGGCGTGGCGCCCGCTTCGCTCCGGCCCCTGCGCTCACGCAACTTCGCCCTGGTCTGGTCGGCCGCCCTCGTCTCCAACGTCGGCTCCTGGATGCAGACCGTGGCCCTCGGGGTGGTGGTCACGGCCCGGACCCACGACCCGCTGTGGACCGGTCTCGTGGCGGCGGCCGCCTTCGTCCCCATGGGGCTCCTCGCCCCCGTGGGCGGGGTCCTGGCCGACCGGCTCGACCGGCGGCGGTGGCTCGCCATCACGACCTTGGGGGAGGCGGCCGGTGCCGCCGGCCTGGCCCTCCTCGCCGCCCACCACGCCCCGCCGGTGTCGATGGTGGGGCTGGCCTTCGCCGGCGGGCTGTGCGCCGCCAGCGGGTTCCCCGCCTACCAGGCCATGCTCCCCGACCTCGTCGAGCGCGAGGACCTCCTCGCCGCCGTGTCGCTCTCCTCGGCGCAGTTCAACCTGGGCCGGGTGGTCGGCCCGGCCCTGGCCGGCGTGGTCCTCGTGGCCGGCTCGCCGGCGTGGGCCTTCGTGGTGAACGCCCTCTCCTTCGGCGCCGTCGTGGTGGCCCTGGCCCTCGTCCGGTTGCCGGCGCCGGCGCCGGTGGCGACGTCGGACGGGGTCGTGGCCCGGCTGGTGGACGGGGCCCGCGTCGCCATGGCCGAGCCGGGGTGCCGGGCCGCCATCTCCCTCATCGCCGTGGTGGCCCTCCTCGGCTCGCCCTTCATCGCCCTCGTCCCGGCCATGGCCATGGAGGGGCTGCACCGCGGCGGCGGAGTGACCTCGGCCCTCGTGACCGCCCAGGGAGTGGGAGCCGTGGCCGGCGCGCTGGCCCTGCCGTGGTTGGCCCGCCTCCTCATGCGGCGGCGGCTCCTGCTCGGGGCGCTGCTCGTCTTCCCCCTCACCCTCGTCGCTTACGGCGCCTCGCCGTCGCTCGTGACGGCCGTGGTCGCCATCGTGGCCGTGGGCGCGGTGTACATCGGCGTGCTGTCGGGGCTGAACACCGTCGTCCAGCTGCGGGCCCCGGCCGAGGCCCGGGGCCGGGTGCTCGGGCTGTACATGATGGCCCTCGGCATCATCTACCCCGTCGGGGCCG
This sequence comes from Acidobacteriota bacterium, assembly GCA_028872975.1. Taxonomy (GTDB): domain Bacteria; phylum Actinomycetota; class Acidimicrobiia; order Acidimicrobiales; family UBA8190; genus UBA8190. The sequence continues at coordinate 4,051 of JAGWNV010000167.1, read as the reverse complement.
TCGTCGAGGGGGCCCTCGCCACCCACTTCGGCATCAGGCTCGTCACCGCCTGCGCCGGCCTGGCGCTGGCCCTCGTCATGGCGGGACTGCTCCGGCTGCGCCCCTCGGTGGGCGCCGCCTTCGACGACCCGGTGGCGGCGCCGGTCGTGTCCCCCGAGGCCGTGGCGCCCGTCGTCCGATGACCGGTCCCAGCCCGGCGCGCGTCGAGCGGATCGGGGCGGCGGAGGCGGAGGACCGCCAGCGCCGGGCCGCCGGCGCCCTCCTCGGCGCCGGGCTCGGTCCCGGCGACCGGGTCGGCTTCTGCCTCGGCTCATCGGTGGCGCTCCTGTGCGCCGCCCTCGGCGCCCTGCGGCGGGGCATCGTCCCCGTGCTCCTGAACGCCACGCTCCTCCCCGCCGAGCGGGACCTGCTCCTCGCCGACGCCGCCCCGTCGCTCACCGTTGTGGACGAGCAGGCCCTGGCGGCGCTGTTCGAGGGGCCGCCCGCAGAGCTCGCCCCCGTGCCGCTCGCCCGGCCCATGCACTACACGTCGGGGACCACGGGCCGGCCCAAGGGCGTGTGGTCGGGGGTGCTCTCGGAGGCCGAGGCGCAGGCTCTGTTCGACGACGAGGCCGACCTGTGGGGGTTCGACGCCGGCGACACCCACCTCGTCTGCTCGCCGATGTACCACTCGGTGTCGATCCGCTTCGCCGCCGGCACCCTGCTGCGCGGCGGGCGGCTCGTGGTCCTCGGCCACTTCGACGCCGGCGCCGCCGCCGAGGTGATGGCCGGGGATGGGCCGACCACCACCTTCATGGCGCCCACCGCCCTCCAGCGGCTGCTGCGTCACCGGCGGGCGCCGGAGCGGCTGTCGTCGCTGCGGCTCCTCGTCCACGCCGGGTCGCCCTGCCCGGCCGCCCTCAAGGAGCAGGCCATGGCCCGGGTGCCGGCCGGGACGCTGTGGGAGTTCTACGGGTCGACCGAGGGACAGTTCACGGTGTGCCCGCCCGAGCAGTGGCTGGCGCGCCCGGGGACGGTGGGGCGGGCCCGGCCCGGCCGCCGGCTCGAGGTGGGCGAGGACGCCGTGGTGTGGTGCCACGCCCCGGGCTTCGCCCGGTTCTCCTACTGGGGCGACCCGCAGTCCACCGAGGCCGCCTGGCGGGGGGACGCCTTCACCGTCGGGGACCTGGGGCGGCTCGACGGCGACGGGTACCTCTTCCTCGAGGGCCGCCGGGAGGACCTCGTCATCACCGGCGGCGTCAACGTCTACCCCGCCGAGGTCGAGGCGGCCCTGGCCGTCGTCCCCGGGGTGGAGGAGGTGGCCGTCTTCGGCGTGGAGGACCCCGAGTGGGGCCAGCGGGTCTGCGCGGCAGTGGTGGGGGAGGTGGCCGAGGAGGTCCTGCGCGGCCATGCCGCCGCCCACCTCGCCCCCTACAAGCGGCCCAAGCAGTACGTGCTCGTCGACGAGATGCCCCGGACCGCCACCGGGAAGCTCCTGCGCCGGGCCCTGGCCGAGGGGGCCGGGTGTCCCGGGACGCCGGGGCGGGGAGGAACCTGACCATGCCGATCGCCACCGTCAACCCGGCCACGGGCCGGACCGAGGCCGTCTTCGAGCCCCACGACGACGCCGAGGTCGAGCGCCGGCTGGCCCGGGCCGCCGAGGCCGCCGCCGAGTGGGGCCGGGCGAGCCTCACCGAGCGGGCCCGCTCGATGGTCGCCGCCGCCGAGCTGCTCGAGGGGGAGCTGCCCGCCGTGGCCGAGATGCTCACCACCGAGATGGGCAAGACCTTCGCCGCCGCCAAGGGCGAGGTCGCCAAGTGCGCGTCGGCCATCCGGTACTTCGCCGAGCACGCCCCGTCGCTGTTGGCCGACGAGCCCGTCGCCACCAGGGCCGCCGACAGCCGGGCCGTGTACCGGCCCATGGGGCCGGTGCTCGCCGTCATGCCGTGGAACTTCCCGCTCTGGCAGGTGACGCGGTTCGCGGCGCCGGCGCTCATGGCCGGGAACGTGGGGCTGCTCAAGCACTCCTCCAACGTCCCGGAGACGGCGCTGTACCTCGACGAGCTCTTCCGCCGGGCCGGGCTGCCCGCCGGCGCCTTCCAGACCCTGCTCGTCGGCTCCGAGCGCGTCGAGGCGATCGTCGCCGACGACCGGGTGCGGGCCGTGACCCTGACCGGGTCGGAGGGGGCCGGGCGATCGGTGGGGGCCGCTGCCGGTCGGGCGCTCAAGAAGTCGGTGCTGGAGCTGGGCGGGAGCGACCCCTTCGTGGTCCTGCCCTCGGCCGACCTGGAGCGGGCCGTCGCCGTGGGCGTGCAGGCGCGGGTGCAGAACAATGGCCAGAGCTGCATCGCCGCCAAGCGGTTCGTCGTCCATGACGCCGTCTACGACCGGTTCCTCGAGGCCTTCGTCGCCGCCATGGAGGGCCTCGCCGTCGGCGACCCGTTGGCGCCGGGTACCGAGCTGGGCCCGCTCGCCCTGGAGGCGGGGCGCGGTGAGGTCGAGGACCAGGTCGCCGACGCCCGGGCCAAGGGGGCGGCGGTGCGGTGCGGAGGGACGGTGCCGGAGGGGCCGGGCTGGTTCTACCCGCCGACGGTGCTCACCGGCATCGAGCCCGACATGAGGGTGGCCCGTGAGGAGGTCTTCGGGCCGGTGGCCTCCGTCTATCGGGCCGGCGACGCCGAGGAGGCCCTCCGGATCGCCAACGACACCCCCTTCGGCCTCGGGGCGAGCGTCTGGAGCGAGGACGCCGGGGAGCAGCGGCGGTTCGCCGAGGGGCTCGAGGCGGGCATGGTGTTCGTGAACGCCATGGTGGCGTCGACGCCCGAGCTGCCCTTCGGCGGGGTGAAGCGCTCGGGCTACGGACGCGAGCTCGCCGCCCAGGGGATCAGGGAGTTCTGCGACGTCCGGACGGTGTGGACGGACTGACGCGCCCGGAGGCTAGGAGTTGGCGGCCCGTCCCATGGGCTCGCCGCCGCCGAACATGTCGTCGCCGGTGTTCCAGCCCGGCTCCCAGTGCATCTCGGGGGCCTCGCCCACGGCCTCGGCCAGCACGTGGAGCGAGGCGGAGAGCTGGGAGCGCGCCGTGGCGGGGATGACCGCCAGGATGTCGCGCACCTCGGCCCGTCGGCGCTCGATGACGTCCTGGACGAGGCGCAGGCCGTCGTCGGTGGGGGTGAGGTTCACCTCTCGGCGGTCGACGTCGTCGCGCTTTCTCGAGATGAGCCCCTTTCGCACCAGGCGGTCGCACATCCGGGTGGCCGTCGACGGGCTCACCCCGAGGGTGGCGGCCAGGTCCCCGAGCCGCTTGGGGCCGCCGTAGGCGAGGACCACGAGCGTCCGGTACTGGGGGAGGGTCACCTCCTGGTCGCTGTCGGCGAGCGACCGCACCGCCACCGCGACCATGGCCCGGCTGGCCCGGATGATGGCCTCGGTCAGCTCGTCGTCGGTCACGGTCTCGGTCGTTGGCACCAACGAATTATCGCCGACGGCGCCCCTCTGTGTCGCCACCGTCGGCCCGAGGCCCCGCGCCGGGCCGCGACAGCGCCTCGGCCAGGGCGGTCCGGGCCTCCTCGAGGCGCCCCTCGGCCACGAGCCCGGGCAGGGGCCCGGCGAAGAGCGAGGCCCAGTCGAGCTCCTCGGTGGACCTCCCCGCCGCCTGGAGCTCGTGGCGGGCGTCGGCCAGCAGGCCTGCGAGGACGCCGACCCAGGGCCCGAGGGTCCCGGCCACCCGGTCGCGGAGCCAGGAGGCCAGGGCGGGGCTGGCCCCCCCGGTCGACACGGCCACCGCCACCGGCCCCGCCCGCCACACGGCGGGGAGCTGGAAGCTGCAGTGGGCCGGGTCGTCGGCGCTGTTCACCCACACCCCGGCACGCTCGGCGTCGAGGTGGACGGCGCCGTCCACCTCGGGACGGCCGGTGGCGGTCACGACCAGGCGGTATGCCGCCGCCTCCCCGGCCTCGTAGGGCCGGAGCCGGACGTCGAGGGGCGGGCCGTCGATGGCCTGGATGACCCCCTGCTCGGAGAGGAGCCCCAGGGCCACGTGGGCCTCGGGAGCCACCAGGGTGACCTTGGC
>JAGWNV010000166.1 GCA_028872975.1 Acidobacteriota bacterium | reverse complement strand
CAACGACTCCCTCGGCCACGAGGCGGGGGACAGGGTGCTCCAGGCCGTGGCCGGCCGCCTCTCGGGCATCCTCCGGGCCAGCGACACCGTGGGCCGCCTCGGGGGCGACGAGTTCGTCGTCCTGGCCGAGGGCTTCTCGCTGGCGCCGGGGCCCGAGCTCCTGGCCGAGCGGATCCGCGACGTGCTGAAGGAGCCCATCCGGGTCCCCGGCTACGACGAGGCCACCTTGCGGGTCGCCGCCAGCATCGGCATCGCCTCCGGCGACCACCGGTCCGCCTCCGAGCTGTTGCGGGCCGCCGACATCGCCCTCTACCGGGCCAAGGCCGCCGGCAAGGACCGCTTCGCCGCCTTCGTCGAGGAGATGGAGACCGAGGTCCTGAACGAGCTGGCCCTGCGGATGGACCTCCAGTCGGCACTGGCCGAGGACGCCTATTTCCTCCTCTACCAACCCGTCTACGACCTCGCCACCCTCGAGGTCTGTGGGGTCGAGGCCCTCCTGCGCTGGCGGCACCCGGTCCGCGGCGTCCTCCAGCCCGACACCTTCATCCCCATGCTCGAGGAGTCCGGCCTCATCGTGGACGTGGGCCGGTGGGTGCTCGACACCGCCTGCCGGCAGGCGGCGGTCTGGCACCGCCTCGGGCACCGGCTGTCGATGTCGGTGAACGTCTCCACCCGCCAGCTCGAGACCGACGCCATCGTCGTCCACGTGGAGGAGGCCCTCCGGGCTTCGGGGTTCCCCGCCGAGGACCTCGTCATCGAGATCACCGAGACGGCCCTCATGCGCGACGCCGAGGCGGCCGCCGAGCGGCTCCGGGCCCTCAAGCAGATCGGGGTCCAGGTCGCCATCGACGACTTCGGTACCGGCTACTCGTCGCTCGCCTACCTCCGGCAGTTCCCCGTCGATGCCCTCAAGATCGACCGGTCCTTCGTCACCGGCGTGGTCGAGTCACCCGAGTCCGCCGCGCTCATCCACACCCTGGTCGAGCTCGGCCGGGGCCTCGGCCTCGGCACCCTGGCCGAGGGGATCGAGGACCCGCTCCAGCTCGAGCGGCTCCGCGACAACGCCTGCGAGCGGGGCCAGGGCTTCCTCTTCTCCGAGCCCGTCGACGCCGAGGCGATCGAGGCGATGCTGGCCGCCACCGTCCGCTCGGCGGGCTGACCGGCCCTCGGGGCCGGCCGCTTCCTCAGTAGGCCCGGCCCAGGACGGCCACCAGGGCCGCCTCGTCCTCGCCGGCGGCGGGCGGGCCCCCGTCGGGACCCACGAGGCAGCGCACCGACACCCCGGCCTGGTTGGCCCTCGTCTCCCCGTCGGGGCCCAGGGCGGCCAGGGGCAAGGTGGCGAAGCCCTCGGCGGCGGCCTCGACGGCCTCCTCCACCGAGGCGACGGCCACGGTGCGGTCGAGCCGGAAGGCGGTGGCCTCCTCGAGCATCGACGCCTGGGTCGCCTCGAGGGCGTCGAGGACGGCGGGGACGAGGGCGCCGAGCGCCACGGGCTCCTTCGTCCCGTCGTGGCGCCGGACGAGGACGGCCTCCCCCTTGGCCAGGTCCCGGGGCCCCATCTCGACGCGAAGTGGCACCCCTTTGAGCTCCCAGCCCACGACCCGGCGCCCGAAGGAGCTGTCCACCTTGTCGTCGGTCTCGACCCGGACCCCGGCGGCGGCGAGCTCGGCGGCGACCCGGCGGGCGGCCTCGACGGTGGCCTCCTCGGCCCGCACCACGAGGACCACGGCCTGGACAGGGGCCAGGCGGGGCGGCACCCGGAGGCCGGCGTCGTCGCCGTGGGCCATGACGAGGGCTCCCATGAGCCGGGTGGAGGCGCCCCAGGAGGTCTGCCAGGCGTAGGCCTGGGCGCCGGTCTCGTCGAGGAAGGTGATGTCGAAGACCCGGGCGAAGTTCTGGCCGAGCTCGTGGCTGGTGCCCATCTGGAGGGCCTTGCCGTCACCCATCATCCCCTCGCAGGTCCAGGTGGTGTCCGCCCCGGCGAAGCGCTCCCGGGCCGTCTTGCGGCCGGTCAGCACGGGGACGGCCAGCACCTCGACCATGGTCTCCCGGTAGACCTCGTCGAGGACCCGGAGGGCGAAGGCCCGGGCCTCGGCCTCGGTGCCGTGGGCGGTGTGGCCCTCCTGCCAGAGGAACTCGGTGGTGCGGAGGAAGAGCCGGGGGCGGAGCTCCCAGCGCACCACGTTGGCCCACTGGTTGAGGAGCATGGGCAGGTCGCGGTGGCTCTGGATCCACTTGGCGAAGTAGGAGTTGATGACCGTCTCGCTCGTGGGCCGCACCACGATGGGCTCCTCGAGCTCCTTGCCCCCGCCGTGGGTGACCACGGCCAGCTCGGGGCTGAACCCCTCGACGTGCTCGGCCTCCTTGTGGAGGTAGCTCTCGGGGATGAAGAGGGGGAAGTAGGCGTTGGAGACGCCCAGGGCCTTGATGCGCCCGTCGATCTCCGCCTGGATCCGCTCCCAGATGGCATAGCCGTAGGGGCGGATCACCATGGTGCCCCGCACCGGGCCGTTGTCGGCCAGCTCGGCCTTGGCCAGGACGTCCTGGTACCAGCGGGGGAAGTCCTGGGACCGAGGGGTGAGGACGGGCGCGCTCGCCATGAGGACGAGATGCTACGCGCGCCCTCCACCGGTGGTGCCGTTGGCGGCGGGCGCGCCCTGGAAGATCCGCCGTCCCGAGACGAATTCGGGCTGGAGCCGCACGAAGTGGTCCCGCCGGCCGGGCGCCCACGGCGAGAGCGGCAGGGCCTCGGCACGCTGCAGGAGGGCGCGATCGGTGAGCTCGTCGGCCACCCCCACGACGAGGACGCTCCAGCCCTCGTGGTAGAGGGGGTCGAGGTCGTCGACCTCGAAGGCGACCACGGCGTTGCGGGTGGCGGCGTCGAGCTTGGTCCCGGTGCCGGTGCGGAAGACGATGGTGCCGTCGACGACCCCGAAGTTCACGGGGAAGACGGCCGGCACGGCGCCGATCGACACCGCCACCCGGCCCACGCGGACCCCGGCCAGGAGGGCCATGCACTCGCCTTCGTCGAGGACGCTCAGCCCGGTGTCGTCAGCGGTCACGACTACAGCATCAGCGGCCCCCAGAGCAGCCCATAGAGCAGAAGGTCACGTCGTCGGACCCCACCCGGCGTGGCACCGCAACCGGGGAGGACGATGGTCCCGACCCGGCGACGAGAGCGGGAGGGGCCCTTCCGGGGGGCGGGCCAGGACCCGGGGGCGCCGGAGGGGGTTCTGGGGGCCACTGCTATACTCGCTCCGCCGTTCAGTGAAGTGGATGTGGTGTGACGGAGCGTGGGCGGGCAGCCCACGCTTCTGCTTTCCGCAGCGACGGTGCCCGCCAGGTGGCGGGGACCGGGGATGGTCGACCAGACGAACGTGTAGGAGGTGAGCGGAGGTGGGTGACGAGCTCTGGGAGATGCTCGCGTCCACCGTCGCTCCCCTCGGCCTGGAGCTGGTCGACGCCGAGGTGCGCCCTGGCCTCGTCCGCGTCGTCGTCGACGCCTCGGGCGGGGCCGGCCTCGAGGTCATCGCCGAGGCCACCCGGGCCGTCTCGGCCGCCCTCGACGGCCACGACCCCCTGCCCGGCCAGCGCTACACCCTGGAGGTCACGAGCCCGGGCGTGGAGCGGCCCCTGCGCACGCCCCGGCACTTCGAGAGGGCGGTGGGCGAGCAGGTGAGCGTCCGTCTGGTGGCAGGCGGGCCCGGCGAGCGGCGCGTCACCGGCAGGCTCGTCGCCGCCGACGAGGACGGGTTCGAGCTGGTCCACGACGACGGCGAGCCCCGCCGGTTCGGCTACGGCGAGGTGGAACGGGCCCGCACCGTGTTCGAGTGGGGTCCCGGCTCCCCGGGCGAGGCCGCCCGGTCGCGACGTCCATGGCGCGGCGGGCGGGGGACCGACAAGAAGAAGAAGGTCACGACGCCATGAGCAAGATGAATTTCGAGTTCCTCGACGCCCTGGGCCAGATCGCCCGGGACAAGGGCATCTCCGTCGACACCCTCCTCGACGCCCTGGCCAACGCGCTCGTCGCCGCCTACAAGCGCCGGCCCGGCGCGGCGGAAGAGGCGGTGGTGACCATCGACCCCGAGTCGGGGGAGATCCGTGTCTACGGCCAGGAGCTCGACGAGGACGGCAACGTCGTGCGCGAGTGGGACGACACCCCCGACGACTTCGGCCGGATCGCCGCCCAGACCGCCAAGCAGGTCATCCTCCAGCGCATCAGGGAGGCCGAGCGCGACCTCAAGTACGAGGAGTACGCCGGCCGGGAGGGCGACATCGTCACCGGCATCGTCCAGCAGACCGACAACCGCTACACCTTGCTCGACCTGGGCAAGGTGGAGGCCCTGCTGCCCCAGGCCGAGCAGGTGCCCTACGAACGCTACGAGCACGGCGCCCGCCTGAAGGCCTACATCGTCGAGGTGCGCAAGACCACCAAGGGACCCCAGATCGTGGTGAGCCGGAGCCACCCTGGGCTCGTCAAGCGGCTCTTCGAGCTCGAGGTGCCCGAGATCTCCTCCGGGGTGGTCGAGATCAAGGCCGCGGCGCGCGAGCCGGGACACCGGACCAAGATCGCCGTCTGGTCCAACGACCCCAACGTGGACCCGGTCGGTGCCTGTGTCGGCGCCCGGGGGTCGAGGGTGCGGATGGTGACCAACGAGCTGCGCGGCGAGCGCATCGACGTGGTGCCCTTCTCCGACGACCCCGTCGACTTCATCCAGGCGGCCCTCCAGCCCGCTCGTGTCCGGGAGGTCCGCCTCGACGACCTGACCGGGACCGCCACCGTGGTGGTGAGCGACTACCAGCTGTCGCTCGCCATCGGGAAGGAGGGCCAGAACGCCCGTCTGGCGGCTCGCCTGAGCGGATGGCGCGTCGACATCAAGAGCGAGACCCAGCTCGCCGAGGAGGAGGCGGGCGGCGGCGAGGAGTGGGCCGAGGGGGAGTGGGTCGAGAACGAGGCCGGCGAGATGGTCTGGCAGCCCGCCGAGGGCGGGGAGGCCGTCTCCGCCGCCGAGTGGTCCCGCGTCGTCGCCGGCGAGGAGTCCGGCGGCGAGAAGCCGGCTGCGGGAGCGACGGGCGACGAGCCGGCCGGCGAGGAGTCGGGCGAGAAGCCGGCCGCTCAGGACTCGGGCGAGACACCGGCCGCTGCCGAGGCAGGCGAGAAGGCCGAGGCCGACGGGAAGGCCGCTGCCGGCGAGGAGCCGGGCGCGGAGGTGCCCGCCGGCGACGGGGCCGAACCGGCGACGGGAGGCGCGCCATAGGGCCTCGGCGGACCTGCATCGGCTGCCGCCGGAGCGCGCCGCCTGAGGACCTCGTCCGGCTCCGCCTGGGGCCCGGCGGCGAGGTCGTGGTGGGCGGGGGCGGGGGACGCGGTGCGTGGTTGTGTCGGGGGTCGGCCCCCTGCCTGGAGGAGGCGCTCCGGCGCCGGGCCGTGGGGCGGGCGCTGCGAGCGGCGATCTCCGAGGAGGCCCTGGCCCGGATGGCGGAACGGATGCCGCAGGCGGCGGTGTGGGAAGGACGAGGAGCGGCATCGGGGCCGCGACGCGTCGGCGGGGGAGCGGGCCCCGCCGTGTGCGAGGATGGTAGGCCTGACCGGCGCCCTGCGCGGCCGGGGGCAGAACGAGGAACCTAGGAGCCTGTGCCGAAGAAGATCCGCGTCTACGAGCTGGCCAGAGAGCTCGGCCTGACGAACAAAGAGGCGCTCGACCTGTGCCTCGCGTTGGGCATCGGCGTGAAGAGCCATTCGTCCTCCATCGAGGACGCCCAGGCCGACCGCGTCCGCCGGAAGGCGGACGCCGAGGGCCTGCGCCGGGCCGTCCAGCCCGAGGAGCCCCCTGTCGAGAAGGCGCCGGCCACGTCCCGGACCGCGGCCGCCACCGATGGTGAGCGTCCGGCGGAGCCGGCGGGCACCGCCCCCCGCCCTGCCGCCGCCGCCGGCGGCCCGGCCGAGGAGGAGCGGGCCGTGGCCCGGCCCCGGAGCGGGGTCGTGACGAGCCGGCCCGTCAGCGAGGTCACCGCCCTCCCGACGGCCCCCAGGCCTGCACCG
>JAGWNV010000165.1 GCA_028872975.1 Acidobacteriota bacterium | reverse complement strand
GAGGAAGACGAGGCCGAGGAGGCTGAGCGCCATGCCGAGCCACCCCGCCGGGGTGCCTCCGTAGGAGAGCGTCACATCGTGCGAGGTGGGAACGACGACCATGAGGTTGGGCTCCGCCCGCCACGGCCCGAGTGCGCCGCTCGCGTGCCAGGCCGGGAAGTAGGACACCTTGACCACCACCGGCACACCGGTCCGGTCGACGTGGAACCGGACCTCGTCGACCGAGACCCTGATCCCCGAAACCTGCACGGCGGGCAGGGGGCGGCCCGACGACACCATGGCCACGTCGGGCCCCTGGCGCGGCCAGCTGCTCGGGCCTCCGGCGACGAGCTCGTGCGACCAGGCCGCCGGCGTCGTGTACCACCTGGTCGCCACCGGCAACCAGGAGCTCTGCTGGGGCCCCACCCCCTCGAGGACCGACGGCGTCTCGGTGAGCGGCGCCACCACCGAGGAGTCCGCCACTACGTAGAAGTCCCAGGTGGTGTCGGCGACGCCGCCCTGGTCCTGGGTCCGCCACGGCCCGCTCGTGGCCACGAGCCTGAGGGCAGGGTCCGTCTTGGCGGCCGCCTCCACAGAGGGCGAGGAGGCCATGAAGTACTTCACCCCGAGGAGCTGGAGGTGCTGCACCCCCTCGACGACGTCGAGGCCCTTGTAGGGCAACCCGACCATGGCGTCGGAGGGCCCCGCCGAAAGCTCGGACTGGTTGATGAAGTGGTACGGCGTGCTCGAGGCCGACTCGAAGAGCAGTCCCTCCATCGAGTCGATGCAATTGTTCGTGAAGTACGGCAGAAGCATGAGCGACATCGGCGTGCCGAACCGGTTGAGGTTCGAGTTGTACTCCCACATGGCCCGTCCGCAGCCATAGCGGGCGCTCAGCCGGTCCATGGTCCCGACGATCCCGTCGTGGAACTCCCGCCAGGCCGGCTTGCCCTCGTAGCCCGAGTAGTTCCACGCCGCCCACGACGGCACGTCGCTGGCGTTCACGTGCACCGGCCCGAGCGTCACCGGCGAGGTGGGCGAGACCACGAGCGGGGGCACGACGACGAGACAGGCCGCGGCCAGGCCGACGATGGGGACCGTCACCGCCCCCGGTCCCCATCGGTGCCTCCTGGGGGGCCGGGGGGACGCCGGCCACCCGACCGGAACCGGTCCCTCGGGCCGCCCCGAGGTGGCGTCGTCCTCGACCGGCGCCTCTTCTTCCCGGACGTCGGTGCCGCCCCGGCCGAGCTGACCCGCCTCCCCCACCATGGGCCGGGGCACGACCGTGCCCGACATGACGGCGACCTCGCCGACCACGCTCCGGTCGTAGCGCCACCACGAGGCGACGGCGATGCAGATCTCGGCCAGGGCGTAGCCGGCGACCAGGTAGACGGCGAGCCACCAGAGGGGGAGGAACCGGGTGTTGTACAGCTTGCCCTGGGGGTCCACGACGAGAGCCACGGCCGACGCCCCGCCCAACACCACGAGGAGCCCCGCCACCCTGTCCCGCCGGGCGACGGCGACGAGGACCCCGAGGGCGGCCAGCGCCAACGCCCACCGGTCCGCCCGCGGTGCCAGCATCGCCGCGTAGGTCGTCACGTTGACCCACCCCATGTTCGTGGTGAAGGACTGCTGGAGGATGAACGGCACGGCCCAGAAGGCGGCGATGAGGCTCCCCGTCCCCACCACCGACGCCGCCCACCACAGCCGCCGCCTGCTCACCCCGAAGAGGAGGAGGGCGACCACGATCCCCGCCGATGCCAGGATGGCGGCGATCAGGTGGCAGAGGATGCAGAAGGCGAACAGCGCGGCGGCCACGGCCCGGTGCCGGCCCGTCCGCAATCCCCGGACCACGAGGCCCAGGAAGAGGAGGGCGGCCGAGAGCCCGAGCGAGTAGGCGTACTCCCCCGCCATCGTGGAGTAGAGGTTCCCGCCGTAGATGGTGAAGGTCTGGTCGAAGAGGAACGGCAGGGTGGCCACGGCCAGCACCGCCGGCCGGGGCCGCTCCAGGCCGGCCAGCCTCCCGAACCCCCAGGCCGCCACCGGCAAGGTGAGCGACCCGAGGATGGTGACGAGCTTGAAGGCCACCGTGAAGGGGATGACGTAGCCGAGGAGGGCGGCCAGGAGGTCGGGAAGGGGGAAGTAGAAGGTGTAGAGGGGGAACCCGTCGTAGGCGCCCGGGTCCCATCCGGTGACGTGGAAGTGCGGCAGGAGGGCCTGCTTGAGGAACCCCGCCAGCGCCACGTGGGCCCCGGTGTCCCCGCCCGTGATCGTGCTCGTGGACACGAGCTGGCCGGGGTCCATCTGGGAGACGGTGATGCCGACCACGGCGGCGACCGCCACGAAGGACACCACCGAGACCGCAGCCGGCCGGCGCACCGGTCCATCGTGCCCGAACCAGCCGCCGAATGGGAGCCGGGCCCCGCCTCGGGCCCTACCGGAGCCCCCCCGTGGTCGCCACCGCCACCACCGCCACCAGGTTGAAGGTCCCGTGGGCCACGATGCAGGTCCCCAACCGGCCCGTCCGGTAGGCGATGTAGGAGAGCACGACCCCGAAGGCCCCCAGTCCGAGCAGCTGGAGGGCCTCGAAGTGGGCGAGGGCGAAGACGACGCCGGTGACGACCACTGCGAGCACCGGCCCGGTGCGCCGTCCGGCCCCGGCGAAGGCCCGGAGTGCCCCCCGCAGGAACAGGCCCCGGAAGACGAGCTCCTCGATCACGGGCACGACGAGGACGGTGAGGACGGCGATGACGGCGAGATCGCCTCCCTTGAACCCACCGGTGAGGTGCTCGGCGGGAGCGGAGAGCCGCTTGGACAGGTTGGGCACGAAGGGCGCCAGCGGGAGATAGAGCAGTGGGAGGAGCACGAGCTGGCCGGCGACGCCCACGGCCGGGCCGACGAGGGCGTCGACCCACCGGAACCGCAGTCCCATGTCCCGCGCCACCTTGCCCGTGCCGCTGCTCCTGCTGGCGACGACGAGCGCGCCCACGAAGCCGACCCACAGGCCGACGAGACCGCCGATCACGACCCATGGGGGCGGAACGGGCTTGGTGGCGAGGGCGGCGAGCTCGGCGAGGTGCCCGTTGGCGGCGGCGATCCCGAGAAGGAGCACGGCACTCACGACCTGGCCGCCGACGAACCCGCCGGCGGCGATGGCCATCCAGGCCCACCCCTGTCCCGCCGTGGCCGGGACGTCCGGGCGCCCGCCCCCGGTCCCCTCGAGGCCCCCTCCCGGGGGTGCGCTCGCCGCCGTCCCCGCCGGCCACGGCGGTGGCGGGTACCCCCCCGGTGGCATGGGCGGCGCCGGGGGTGGATATGCGGAGGGCGTTGGATACGCCGGAGGCGGTGGCGGGGCGGGCGTCGCCTCGACGGGCCCCGGCGGGGCGGGCGGGGGCCAGGGGGGCGGGGGCCAGGCCGGCCCCGCAGGCGTCGACGTGCCTGGCCAGGGTGACGGCGAGGGCGCGGAGGGGTTCCCTTCGGGACCGGGTCCGGCGGGGCTCGCCATCGCCGCGAGGTTATCGACCGAGGCCTTCCCGACGGCCGCGATGTGCGCACGATCGTGTGCACATGGCGCGTACCATGGGGCAATGAGCCCCCTCTCCGACCGTCGCGGCGGGCGTCCCATACCCGGCGGCGCCGGAGGACCGGGGCCGGGCGCCGCCGGTGGTGGATCCGGCGACCAGAGTTGGCGCTGGGTCTTCGCCCTGCTCATCCTCGCCGTCTTCGCCGTCGTGATCATCCCGCCTCTGCTCTCGAGGACCTCCCCCAAGCAGATCGGCTACAAGGCCTTCCTCGAGGACGTCACCGCCCACAAGGTTCAGTCGGCGACGATCGACAATTCCACCGGTGTCATCACCGGTCAGCTCAAGGCGGCCGGCACCCACTACACGGTGAACGGGCCCGATCCCGCCGTGCAGAACGAGATCGACACCCTGAGGGCGAACGTCCCCACCGTCCACTTCAACACGCCCCAGCAGAGCGCCCTCGGCCAGTGGCTGCCCACGATCCTGATCCTCCTCGCCTTCGTGGGCATCTTCTTCTGGATCAGCCGCCGCGCCCAGGGGCAGATGACCGGCATCATGTCGATCGGCCGGTCCCGGGCCCGGCTCTACACGACGGAGCGACCCCGGACCACCTTCAACGACGTCGCCGGCTATCAGGGCGTGAAGGTGGAGATCAGCGAAGTCGTCGACTTCTTGAAGTCCCCCCACCGGTTCAGGGACATCGGCGCCCGGATCCCCAAGGGCATCCTCCTCGTGGGCCCCCCGGGGACCGGGAAGACCCTCATCGCCCGGGCCGTGGCGGGTGAGGCCGGCGTGCCCTTCATGTCGGTGAGCGGCTCCGACTTCATGGAGATGTTCGTCGGCGTCGGGGCCAGCCGGGTCCGCGACCTGTTCCAGACGGCCCGCAAGCAGGCGCCGGCCATCATCTTCGTGGACGAGATCGACTCCATCGGCCGCAAACGCGGTGCCGGCCTCGGCGGTGGCCACGACGAGCGGGAGCAGACACTCAACCAGATGCTCTCGGAGATGGACGGGTTCGACCCCGCCGAGGGCGTCGTGATCATGGCCGCCACCAACCGGCCGGACATCCTCGACCCCGCCCTCCTCCGTCCCGGCCGCTTCGACCGGCAGATCGTCGTGCCCCTCCCCGACCTCGAGGAGCGCCTGCCCATCCTCCGGGTGCACTGCAAGGACAAGCGGGTCGGTCCCGACGTCGACCTCGAGGTCGTGGCCCGGGGCACCCCGGGGATGAGCGGCGCCGACCTCGCCAACCTGGTGAACGAGGCGGCCCTCTACGCCGTGCGGAGGGGTTCCCACCAGATCGAGATGCAGGACTTCGAGTCGGCCCGCGACCGGGTCCTCATGGGCCAGCGCCGGGAGAGCCTCGTGCTGTCGGACGCCGAGAAGGAGCGGGTCGCCTTCCACGAGGCCGGCCACGCCGTCCTCGCCTACGTGCTCGAGCACGCCGATCCCGTCCACAAGGTGACGATCCTCCCCACGGGCATGGCCCTCGGGGTGACCCAGCAGCTGCCCATCGAGGAGCGCCACATCTACCCCCGGGACGTCATCGAGGACTCCCTCGCCGTCCGCATGGGGGGCCGGGCCGCCGAGATCCTCGTCTACGGGGACCTCTCCACCGGGGCCAGCAACGACCTCGTGGGCAACACCGAGCTCGCCCGCAAGATGGTCCGGGAGTGGGGCATGAGCGAGGAGCTCGGTCCCATGGCCTGGGGGTCCCAGGGCATGGTCTTCCTCGGCGAGGACCTCCTGCACTCCCGGGACTACTCCGAGGACACCGCCCGTGTCGTCGACGCCGAGGTCTCCCGCATCCTCCGCCAGCAAGAGGAGCGGTCCATCGAGCTCCTGAGCCGCCACCGCGGCGGCCTCGACGCCGTGGCCAGGGGGCTCCTCGAGCGCGAGACCCTCGACGGCGACGAGGTGAGCCACCTCGTCGACGACGCCTACGGCCGGCCCGTCCACGAATCCTCCGCCGTCCGCCACCTCTCCTCGGCGGCCCGCGCCGGGGACCCCTCGGCCGGCGTCCCGGCGCGGTCGGGCCAGAGGACGGGACCCGGGGCCGTCCCGACCTCGGGATCCGGTTCGGGGACCTCCGCGGCCGAGGCGGCCGGCTCCTCCCTCACCCCCCCGGACTGATCCCCCGCTCGGGACCGGTCCGCAGCGGCGGTGGCCGGGCGACGGCCCTCAGCCCAAGGCGTCCAGCAGGGGCCAGGCCGGCACCACGCTGACGCCGGTCGCCCCTGCCGGGCCCGGCTCGAGCTCGACGACGATCGGGCCGTCGGCGGTGACCTCGAGCGGCAGGAGTCCGACGGGCGTCGCGGGAGACGACTGGACGGCCACGGTGGACCCCGGCGCCAGCACGACCGGGGCAGCGCCCGGCAGAGCCCGGCCGGCGGTCCCGCGGGCGGTCGTCCGGACCTGGACCCTCCGAGACCCGAGGTTCATGAGGGCCAGCTGAAGGGGGATCCGCCCCGGGGGGATCGGCGGGACGAGCCACCGGCGGAGACCGCCGGGGAGGCCCTGGGTGACCCCGGTGCTCGCCGGCGCG
>JAGWNV010000164.1 GCA_028872975.1 Acidobacteriota bacterium | reverse complement strand
AGATGGGCGGCCAGCGCCGCCTCCTCGTCGGCCGGGACCTCCTCCGGGCCCCCGGCGGTGGGCGGGCCGGGCCGGCCCTGCGTCGGTGCGGCCGGCGCGGTGCCGTCGCCCGGCCGGGGCACGCGGCGCTCGCCTTCGGGTGTCCAGAGACTGCTCACCCTGGTAGCGTAGAAGCTCGAGCACAAAGGGAAAGCGGGTCGCTCACCAACGCGCCCCCACCCGGCCACGGAGAACGTGCGCCCGGGTTCGACGACCGGTCGTCCATGGGACGTGGCGACGGCGCTCCGCATTCTCCGCTTTTGAGACGTCCGAGGAGACTCGGGCCGGAA
Source organism: Acidobacteriota bacterium (assembly GCA_028872975.1). Classification (GTDB taxonomy): domain Bacteria; phylum Actinomycetota; class Acidimicrobiia; order Acidimicrobiales; family UBA8190; genus UBA8190. Next base: position 5,731 of record JAGWNV010000164.1, on the reverse strand, counting down.
ACCGGGAGGAATGCCGATCGCCACCACCTCGACCACGGAGCCCAGGATCAACGATCGCATCAGGGCGCGCGACGTCCGCCTGGTGGACCCCGAGGGCCAGCAGCTAGGCATCCGGCCGCTGCCGGAGGCGCTGGCCCTGGCCCGGCAGCTCGACCTCGACCTCGTCGAGGTGGCGCCGATGGCCAACCCGCCGGTCTGCCGGATCATGGACTATGGGAAGTACAAGTTCGACGCCGCCCAGCGCGCCAAGGAGTCCCGTCGCAAGACGGTGAGCGTGGGGATCAAGGAGATGAAGTACCGGCCCAAGATCGGGCCCGGCGACTTCGAGACCAAGACCCGACAGGTGATGCGGTTCCTCCAGGAGGGTCACAAGGTCAAGGTCACGATCATGTTCCGGGGCCGCGAGGTGTTCCATCCGGAACTGGGCAAGCGGATCCTGGACCGGGTGGCCGACGAGGTCGAGGGGTCTGCCAGGGTCGAGTCCGAGGCCAGGCTCGACGGCCGGAACATGGTCATGGTCCTGGCACCCGACAAGCGGGCCCGCCAGGCGGCGGCGGCACGGTCGGCCCGGGGCGATGGCGAGGACGACGAGACGGCCGGGGACGACGTGGCCGCCCCCGAGGCGATCGCCGACAACGGCGCCAACGGCACCCAGGCGGCGGCCGGCGAGGAAGGAAGCTGACATGCCGAAGATGAAGACGGACCGGGGCGCCGCCAAGCGGTTCAAGGTCACCGGCACTGGCCGCCTGCGCCGCCGCCAGGCCATGCGGTCGCACCTGCTCGAGAAGAAGTCGAGCAACAGGACCCGCCGGCTCGGGCGCGAGGCAGAGGTGGCCCCCGCCGACCGCCGCGAGGTCCGGCGGCTGCTGGGGCGCTGACCGGGCGCCCGACGTCCCCGTCCCCGACCACCGTTCGACAGGAAAGGAGCTCTCATGGCCAGGGTCAAGCGCGCCGTCAACGGCAAGAAGCACCGCCGCGCCGTCCTCGAGCAGGCGCAGGGCTACTACGGCAACCGGAGCCGGAGCTTCCGGTCCGCCAACGAGGCGGTCATGCACTCGCTGCAGTACGCCTACCGTGACCGCCGGGCCCGCAAGGGGGACTTCCGCCGGCTGTGGATCCAGCGCATCAACGCCGCCGCCCGTGCCAACGGCATCAGCTACAGCCGCCTCATCTCCGGGCTGCGCCAGGCCGACGTGACCGTCGACCGCAAGGTCCTGGCCGAGCTGGCCGTCTCCGACCCGTCCGCCTTCGCCCAGCTCGTCGGGGTGGCTTCGGGGGCCCCTGGGGCCGCCGCACCGGCCATCCCGGCCCCGGCGGCCCCGGCGGACGCCTCCTGAACGCCCCTCTCGCCTTTCGCCACCAACGGGTCCAGCGGCTCCGCCGGCTGCTGCGGCGCCGGAGCGTCCGGCGCAGCGAAGGTGCCTTCGTCGTCGAGGGCGCCCGGCTCCTCGGCACCGCCCTCGACGCCGGTGCGGTGGTCGAGTCGGTCTTCGTGGACCAGGCGGCCCCCGCCGGAGGGGACCTGACCGGCCTGCTCGACCGGGCCCTCGGGGCCGGGGCCAGGGTGTTCGAGCTCGCCCCCGGCCTCCTCGAACGGGTCGCCGACACCGTCACCCCCCAGCCCGTGCTGGCCGTGGTGCGGACGCCACAGACGTCGTTCGAGGAGGCCCTCGAGGGGGCCGGATTCGTCGTCGTCCTGGCCGAGGTGCGCGATCCCGGCAACGCCGGGGCCATCGTCCGGGCCGCCGACGCTGCGGGAGCCGACGCCGTGGTGGGCTGCGAGGGGACCGCCGACGCTTTCAACCCCAAGACGGTCCGGGCCTCGGCGGGGTCGGTGCTGCACCTCCCGGTGGTGGAGGCCGGGCCCGCCCACGAGGTGCTGGCCGAGCTCGGGGCCCGGGGGCTGCGGCGGGTGGCCGCCGTCGCCCACGGGGGACGGCCCCACACCGAGGCGGCGCTCGAGGGGCCGGTGGCCCTCGTCCTCGGCAACGAGGCGAGCGGGCTGGCCGGTGAGCTCGAGACGGTCCTCGACGAGAAGGTCACCATCGAGCTGGCCGGAAGGGCCGAGTCGCTCAACGTCGCGCTGGCGGCCGCCGTGCTCTGCTTCGAGGTCCGCCGCCGGCGCTCGCTCCCCTAACCTGTCCGACCCATATGACCGGGGCCGACCGCCACGCGAGCGACGCCTTCGACCCGGCCGGCACCGTCGCCCGGGCCCGGCAGGCGGCGGCCGACGCCGGGAGCCTCGAGGCCCTGGGCGAGCTGCGCGGCGTTCTGCTCGGCAAGCGGGGCGAGCTCGTGCGGGCCCAGCGGGCCCTCGGGGGCGTCGCCCCCGAGGAGCGCCGCCGCCTGGGCGAGCAGATCAACTCGGCGCGCGCCGAGGTGGAGGAGGTGCTCGCCGCCCGCCAGGGGCAGCTGCGGGCCGAGGAGCGGGCCCGGCGCCTGGCCGAGGAGCGCCTCGACCTCACCGAGGTCGTGGACGTCCCCCGGCGGGGCCGGGTCCACGTGGTGGAGCGGACCCGCCGCCAGCTCGAGGATGTCTTCGTGGGCATGGGCTTCGCCGTGGTCGAGGGCCCGGAGGTCGAGGACGACTGGCACAACTTCGAGGCCCTCAACATGCCGATCGCCCACCCGGCCCGGGGCATGTGGGACACCCTCTACCTCGAGCTCGGCCCCCCGGAGTCGGTGGTGCTGCGCACCCACACCTCGCCGGTGCAGATCCGGCTCATGCAGCGGGAGCGGCCGCCCGTGTACGCCGTGATGCCGGGCCGGTGCTACCGGCGCGACACCCCCGACGCCCGGCACATCCCGATCTTCCACCAGATCGAGGGTCTCGTCGTGGACAAGGGCATCTCCTTCTCGGACCTGGCCGGGACCATCGAGACCTTCACCGGCGCCTACTTCGGCACCGACATCCACTCGCGGCTGCGACCCTCGTTCTTCCCCTTCACCGAGCCGTCGGCCGAGTACGAGATCACCTGCACCATCTGCCGGGGGGCGGGGTGCCGGACCTGCTCCCAGACGGGATGGATCGAGCTGGGCGGCTGCGGCATGGTCGACCCGGCCGTCTTCGCGGCGGTGGGCGTCGACCCCGAGGAGTGGACGGGCTTCGCCTTCGGCTTCGGCATCGACCGGTGCGCCCAGATGCGCCACCAGCTCCCCGACATGCGGGTGCTGCTCGAGAACGACGTCCGCGTCCTCGAGCAGCTCTAGGAGCACCGGTGCGCGTCCCGCTCTCGTGGATCCGCGACTTCGCACCCGTCGAGGGCGACGTCGCCACCCTGGCCGGGACCCTCGACGACCTCGGCCTCGTCGTCGAGGGCGTGCGCCGCGTGGGCGAGGGGCTCGAGCGGGTGGTCGTGGCCCGGGTGGAGGAGATCGCCGCCATCGCCGGCGCCGATCGGATCCGGGCCGGGGTGGTGGACGCCGGCGACGGCCCCGTCGAGGTGGTGTGCGGCGCCTGGAACTTCGCCGTGGGCGACCTCGTCCCCCTGGCGCCGGTGGGGGCGGTGCTCCCGGGCGGCTTCGAGATCGGCCGCCGCAAGATGAAGGGCGTCGTCTCCAACGGGATGCTCTGCTCGCCACGCGAGCTCGAGCTGTCCGAGGACCACGAGGGCATCCTGGTCCTGGGAGGCGCCGGCACCCCGGCGCCCGGCACCCCGCTCATGGCCGCCCTCGGCCTCGAGCCCGACGTGGTCTTCGACGTGGCCGTCGAGACCAACCGCCCCGACGCCGCCTGCGTGGCCGGCGTGGCCCGGGACCTGGCCGCCGCCTGCAAGGTGCCCTTCGGTCTGCCCGAGGCTCCCGAGCCGCCGGCGGGCCCGGTGCCGGTCACCGAGCTCACGACCGTCGTGGTGGCCGACGACGACCTCTGCCCCCGGTTCGTGGCCCGGGTGCTGACCGGGGTCACGGTGGGGGAGTCCCCGGCGTGGGTCCAGCGGCGGCTCACCTTGGCCGGCATGAGGCCTGTCAACTCCGTGGTGGACGCCTCCAACTACGTCATGCTCGAGCTCGGCCAGCCGACGCACCCCTACGACCTCGACCGGGTGGGGGGCGGCGGGCTGCGGGTGCGCGCGGCGCGCCCCGGCGAGAGGGTCGTCACCCTCGACGGCAAGGAGCGGGTCCTCGGCGCCCGGTCCATCGGGGCCGGCGACGACCTGCGGGACTGTCTCATCTGTGACGCCACCGACACCGCCATCGGCATCGCCGGCATCATGGGCGGGGCCAGCACCGAGATCTCGGCCGGGACGCGGCGGGTGCTCCTCGAGGCCGCCTACTTCTCCCCCATGGCGGTGGCGCGCACCTCGAAGCGGTTGGCGCTTCGGACCGAGGCCTCGGCGCGCTTCGAGCGCGGGTGCGACCCCGAGGGGATCGACCGGTCGGTGCGCCGGCTCGTCGAGCTCCTCGCCGGCGTGGAGGTGGCCGCCGGGCAGATCGACGTGCGGGGCCCGGTGCCCGGCCCCCGGCCGGTGGCGGTGCGGACGGCGAGGGTCAACGCCCTCCTCGGCACGGCGCTGTCGGAGGCGGAGATCGCCGGGCTCCTCGAGCCGATCGGGTTCGCCGTCCGGCCGTCGGCCGGCGGGGTCCTCGACGTCACCGTCCCCACCTTCCGCCCCGACACCGAACGCGAGGTCGACGTCATCGAGGAGGTGGCCCGGCACCACGGCTACAGCCGGATCGCCCGTCGGACGCCCCGGCCGGCGCAGGTGGGGGAGATCGACGCCTACCAGCGCGAACGACGCCAGGTCCGCGACGTGCTCGCCGGTCTGGGGGCCGACGAGGCCTGGACGGCGTCGCTGCTCGCACCCGGCGACCACGAGCGCGCCGGCTGGCCCGCTGACGGCATCCGTGTGGCCAACCCCCTCGTGCCCGACCAGTCCGTCCTGCGGATGAGCATCCTGCCGGGGATGCTGGCCGCCCTGGCCGCCAACGCCGGGCGCCGCCAGGGCGAGGTCAGGCTCTTCGAGGTCGGCCACGTCTTCCCCCCGCCGGAGAAGGCCAGGGTCGACCGGGCCCTCGCCGCCCACCAGGAATGGGTCGTCGACGAGCGGGAGATGGCGGCGGTCGCCCTCCGGGCGCCCGGAGACGACGCCATGGCTGCCTCGGGTGCCTGGTACGCCCTCGCCGACGCCATGGGGATCACCGGGGTGGAGGTCGTCGCCGACGCCGAGGCGGCGCCGGCCCCGGCGGCCGGGGCCGGGCTCCACCCGGCGCGACGGGGCTGGCTCGTCCACGAGGAGGTCCAGTTCGGGGTGGTGGGGGAGGTCGACCCCGACGTCCTCGAGTCCTTCGGCCTCGATCCCGGGGCCCAGCGGGTGGGGTGGCTCGAGCTCGACCTCGGCCTCCTGCTCGGCACCGCCCCCCGGCGCAGCGAGCTGGCCGAGGCGGCCAGCCGGTTCCCCTCGAGCGACCTCGACCTGGCCTTCGTCGTGGCCGAAGAGGTGCCGGCCGCCGCCGTGCGGGCCACCCTGGCCGCCGCCGGCGGGGGACTGCTCGAACGGGTCCGGCTCTTCGACGTCTACCGGGGCCCGGGACTGCCGCCGGGCACCCGCAGCCTCGCCTTCCGGCTCCGGTTCTGCGCCCTCGACCACACCCTCGAGGAGGCCGAGCTCCACGAGCTCCGGGCCCGTTGCGTGGCGGCGGTGGGGGCCGCCCACGGCGCCGAGCTGCGGGGCTGACCGGGGAGCCGACGTGCCGGGGGCCCGGCCCGGCGGTACGGTCGACGGCTGCCGAT
>JAGWNV010000163.1 GCA_028872975.1 Acidobacteriota bacterium | reverse complement strand
AGGAGCCCGGCCAGCCACTCGGCGTCGTCGACGAGCTCCCGTCGGAGCCCCGTCCCGCCAGCGGACGAGAAGTAGCCCTCGTTCAGCACGAGGTAGACGACCCGCAGCACCGGCCCGAGGCGCCCTCGCAGCTCTTCGGGCTCGGGCGCCCGGTAGGGGATGCCGGCGGCGACGATCTTCTGCTTGGCCCGCCCCAGGCGCCTGGCCAGCGTCGGCTCGGGGACGAGGAAGGCGCGGGCGATCTCGGCGGTGGTGAGCCCCACGACGGCCCGCAGCGTGAGAGCGATCTGGGCGTCGGGGTGGAGGGCCGGGTGGCAGCAGGTGAAGATGAGCCGCAGCCGGTCGTCGGGCTCGCGGACCACCGACTCGGGAAGCGAGGCCAGCAGCTCGAGCTTCTGCCGGTACCGGGTGTCGCGGCGCAGCCGGTCGAGGGCCTTGCGGCGCGCCGTGGTGAGGAGCCACGCACCGGGACGCTCGGGGGCGCCCTGGAAGGGCCAGCGGGCCACGGCCTCGGCCACGGCCTCGGCCACCATCTCCTCGGCCAGGTCGAAGTCGCCGAGGAGGCGGACCAGGCTGGCTGTCAGCCGGCCCGCCTCCTCCCGGAAGACCCGGTCGAGCAGCGACCGGGCCCCGCCCTCGGCGTCACATCTCGTCGACAGGGCGGACCTCGAGCTTGCCGTCGGGCATGGGGAAGCTCCGGGCCAGCGCCAGGGCGGCGTCGAGGTCCTCGGCGTCGACGACGGCGTAGCCGCCGATGGCTTCCTTGGCCTCGAGCAGGGGCCGGTCGACGAGGGTGGAGCCGCCCCCCTCGAGGACCACGGTGGTGGCCGTCTCCGGGCCCTGGAGCTTGTGGGCCTCAATGATCGTGCCGTCGCCGGTGTACTTGGCGAACCACTGGCCGATCTGGCCGTAGATCTCGCCGACCTCCTGCTCGGACGCCTCGTCCTGCCAGGCGCCCCTCGTGATCAGCAGCATGTACTTCATGGTTGGACCTCCTCGTCTCGGGGTTGTACCACCACGACGAACGGGGGACCGCACGGAGGACACCCGGAGGACGAATTCCCCGGGGTGGAGGCCGGAGTCCACCCGGATCTCCACCCCGGGGGCGATGTGGGCAGGCCCCCCCGAGGCGCACCATCGGTCCATGACCATCACCGAATACCTGCTCAACCTGTTCCTCGTCGGCCTCGTCGTCCTCCAACTGCGGGGCCGGACGCTCACCGTCCGCAACCTGGTCCTGCCCGTCGTGATCACCCTCGTCGTGGCCTCGCAGTTCCTCCACGGCCTGCCCACCGCCGGCAACGACCTCGTCCTCGAGGTGGCGGGCGCCGTCACCGGGGCCCTCCTCGGTGCCGGGGCCGGCCTGGCCACCTCCGTCCGGCGGTCCGGGCGCAACGCCGTGGCCAAGGCCGGGGCGGTCGCCGCCGTCCTGTGGGTCGTCGGCATCGGCGGCCGGGTCTGCTTCTCCTTCTGGGTCACCCACGGCGGCCAGCCGGCCGTGGCCCGGTTCAGCGTGGCCCACCACGTCACCTCCGGGGCCGCCTGGGCCGGGGCCTTCATCCTCATGGCCATGGCCGAGGTCGCCCTCCGCACGGGCGTGCTGTTCCTGAAGGCCCGCCGCACCGGCGCCTCCATCGAGCGCGGCCGGGCCCTCGGGGCGCCGGCGACCGTCTGAGCCCGGGGCCGGCGACGACTCCGCAGGGCACCGGGAACGGGACGTCCGTGGGATCATCTCCCCTCGTGGACGAAAGGCGTCCGCTGGACCGGTTGTGGGCGAACCGCTCGGCGCTCCGGCTGACGGCCATGCGCCTCGGGGGCCTCGGGGCCGTCGTCTGGGCCGTGACCAACCAGCCCGCCAAGGGCGTGGCAGGAGGGGCGCTCGCCGTGCCCCTCCTGCTGGCGTCGGCGGTGTCGGGATGGCTGGGCTGGATGGCGGCCCGGCGCTTCGGCGCCTCCTTCCGGTGGAGCTGGGCGGCCCTGCTCGTCCTCGCCGCCGCCGGTGGGGCCCTCGTCGGGTACGCCCCGGTCGCAGCCGCCTTCGTGGCCGTCGCCGCTCTCGGGGCGGGCATCGCCTTCGAGCTCGACGCCGCCCTCTCGGTGGCCGCCGTCGGGGCCCTCGGCGCCGTGGTCTCGGTCCTCGCCCTCTCCGCTCCCTGGGCGGGGGAGGTGGTGGCGGAGTCCGCCCTCGGCGCCGTGGCCGGCCTCATGGCGGGCATGAGCCGCCGGCAGTACCTGAGCCGGGCCCATGAGGCCGAGCAGCTCCTGGCCGAGCGGGTGCGGGCCGACGCCGAGCGCGACCGCGCCGCCGCCCTGGCCGAGCGCAACCGGCTGGGGCGCGAGCTCCACGACGTGCTCGCCCACTCGCTCGGCGCCCTGGCCGTCCAGCTGGAGGCGGCCGGCGCCGTGCTCGACCACGACGGCGACACCGGGCGTGCGGGCGGGCTCGTCCACGAGGCGCGCCGGCTCGCCGTGCAGGGCCTCGAGGAGACCCGCCGGGCCGTGCACGCCCTGCGCGACGAGCCCGTGGAGCTCGGAGAGCAGCTGGCGTCGCTGGCGGCGCGTGAAGGCGCCCCGCTCGAGGTGCGCGGCTCGTCCCGGGCGCTCCCCCCCGACGCCGGCATGGCCCTCTACCGCGCCGTCCAGGAGGCGCTCACCAACGCCCGCAAGCACGCCCCCGGTGCCCCGGTGCGCATCACCCTCGCCTTCGGGCCGGCCTCCACGTCGGTGGTGGTCACGAACGGGGCGAGCCCTCTCGGGGTTTCGAGCGAGCTCGGCGCCACCGGCGGGGGGTTCGGGCTGCAGGGCATGCGCGAGCGCCTGGAGCACGTGGGCGGCAGGGTGGAGGCCGGCGCCGGCCCGGCCGGCTTCCGGGTGGAGGCGGCAGTCCCGGCGTGAGGGCGCAACGTTGCGGGTGATCGTCGTCGACGACCAGCGCGTCGTGCGGGAGGGGCTCGTCACCCTCCTCGGGACCCTGGCCGGGGTCGAGGTCGTCGGCGCCGCCGCCGACGGCGCCGAGGCGGTCGAGCTCGCCACCAGGGAGAGGCCCGACGTCGTCCTCATGGACCTGCGCATGCCGGTCATGGACGGGGTCGAGGCCACGCGTGCCGTCCGCCAGGCCAGCCCCGGGTCGCAGGTGGTGGTGCTCACCACCTACGCCGACGACGAGTCCGTCGTCTCGGCCCTGCAGGCCGGTGCCCTCGGCTACCTCACCAAGGACGCGGCGCGCCACGACATCGCCCGGGCCCTCGATGCCGCCGCCTCGGGCCAGGCCATCCTCGACGCCGCCGTCCAGGCCCGGCTCCTCCAGGCGCTGTCGCTCCCGGCCACCCCGGGTGCCGGGGCGCTCCCCGACGGGCTCACGGCGCGCGAAGGGGAGGTGCTCGGGCTCATGGCCGAGGGCCTCTCCAACGCCGAGATCGCGGCGCGCCTGTACGTGAGCGAGGCGACGGTGAAGACCCACGTGAACCACATCTTCGCCAAGACGGCCAGCCGGGACCGCTCCCAGGCCGTCGCCTACGCCCATCGCCAGGGATTGGCCCGGTAGAGCGTGGAGGAGGAGTCGCGGCGCTTCCTCGGCTTCCCCGTCGGCGCCGGCGAGGGCGCCCGGCCGGGGCCGTTCGGCTCGTTCCCCCTCGGCCCCATCGACCGCCGGTGGCTGGTCGCGCTCCTCCACCCGTTCCGGGCCATGCGGGCCTGGTGGCGCCACAGGCGACTCGGCCCCTACGACATCGACGGGGACGCCTCGGCCAAATGACGGTCAGCCGTCGAGGGGGCGGGCCGTCCACAGCCCTAGGGCAGGCTGGGCGATGTGGTGAAAGGCGCCGCCGCCGGTGTCGGTCCGCGGCCCGGTGGTGGTGGTGGAGTCGACCCCGAGCCGGTCGACCTCGGGGCCGAGGGGCCGCCACTCGTAGCCGACCCCTTCGACCTCCTCCCTGCTGAGCCCGCCGGCGCCCGGATCGGTGCAGTAGACGACCCGGAACCGGCCCTCGGTGCTGCCGTGGACGAGGTGGGCGGCCGCCCCCAGGTTGGCGGCCAGCTCCGGGTCGCCGGTCAGGGCGTCGAGCACGGCCGGCGTGCCCCGGTAGCCGTGGCGGCGGATCAGCTCGTCGAGCGCGCCGTCCTCGGCGAAGCGGGCGACGCCCGGGGCCAGCACGACGAGCTCCCCGCCGTCGGCCAGGGCCATCCGGGTGCGGTACACCGCCTTGTTGCCCACCCAGGTGGAGCGGAACTCGTCGGGCGCCAGCCAGCACGACACCCGGGCCAGGGGCTCTGGCACCTCGACCACGTTGCACCGTGCCGACAGGGCGGCGGCGGCCCGGAAGGCCGCCCCACCCGTGTCGCCCGAACCGCCCCGGCCGGCGAACAGGCCCCGCTGCACGACGCCGGCGGGCGTGCTCTCCATGACGGTGAGGAGCCAGAGGACCTCGAGCCTCGGGGCGAGGAACCGGTCGAAGGCGGCGTCCACCACGTCGCGGACCGGGGTGGAGGCCCGGCCCATGAGCTGCTCGATCCCGCACAGGGCGCTCAGGAGGTGGCTGGTGTTGATCGTCGAGGCACCCCCGAGGCCGATCACGAGGTTCTTGGTGAAGTTGGCCATGCCCACCACCTCGTGCGGAAGGACCTGGCCCAGCGACACCACGGCGTCCCAGTCGCCGAGGAGCTCGTCGTCCACTTCGACGGGCACGGCCTGCGCCGCACGGCCGCCAGAGACGGCGGCGACCTCGGCAGCTGAGATGGCGCCGAGGCCGGCGAGGTCCCGGCGCCAGGAGTGGGAACGGACGCTCGATACTGGCACCCTCCCCTCGAACAGCCTGCCGACCTCCCCGGCGTCCATCGCCGCATGGGTGCCGGTGGCGGGAAGCACGGCCACCTCGCACCCCGCCGCCGAGAGCCGGGCGAACACGGCGCCGGTCAGGTGCCCGGCGCCCGAGTGGCTGCGGGTGGCGTCCGGGGGGACGAGCAGGACCCGGCGCGCCCCGGCCTCGAGCAGCTGGCGATGCACCAGGTCCTCGACGAGCCGGTCGACCCCGTCCGTCCCCATCGTGCCCTCCGGGTCGCCCTCGGAGAGGAGGGGAGCCACGGCCGTGCCGGGACCGACCCCGTCGAGCGCCCGCGCCGCGCCTCGCGCCGCGTCGGCGACGGAGCCCGAGGCGTCGACGACGGCGACGTCGGTCTCATCGGCGGTGGGCGGCTCGAGGGTGTCGAACTGGCTCCCCACCATGCCCGCCTTCATGAAGTGCCCGTGTCGCCCGGTGAGCCTCCTGGCGGCCTCCCCGGGGTCGACGACGAGCTCCACGAAGCGGACGCCGGTCGCCCCCCGCAGGGCGTCGCGATAGCTGCGGCGCAGGGCCGAGCAGGCGACGACCACGGGCCCGGTGGCCCGCAGGGCCCCGCGCACGGCCGCCAGCCAGGGCCAGCGGTCCTCGTCGGTGAGGGGCGTGCCGGCCGCCATCTTGGCGACGTTCCCGGCGGGGTGGAGCTCGTCGCCTTCGACGAAGGTGGCCCCGAGGCGGGTGGCGAGCGCCTGGCCCACCGTCGACTTGCCCGACCCGGCCACGCCCATCACCACGATGCGGTCGGCCGGCATCAGCTCGACGGCGGGGGAGCGGTCCCGAGGAAGCGGCGGGCGTTGCCGGCGCAGACGTCGGCGACGACCACCGACAGCGCGGTCGGGTCGTCGGGCAGCCGGCCCTCCTCGACGAGTCGTCCCAAGAAGTCGCAGAGGATCCGCCGGAAGACCTCGTGGCGGACCATCGAGAGCAGGGACCGGGAGTCGGTGACCATGCCGACGAAGCCCCCGAGCGGCGCCGACGCCGAGAGGGCGGCCAGGTGCCGTCGGATGCCCTCCTCGTGGTCGTTGAACCACCACGGCGGTCCCCACTGGACGAGCCCCCGCACCCCCCGGCGCGAGAAGGCGCCGGCCAGGGTGGCGAAGACGGCGTCGTCGCCCGGGTGGAGGTTGTAGAGCACGGTGCGGGGCAGTGACCCCTCGGACTCGAGACCGGCGAGGAGCCGGCGGAGGCCGGCCTCCTGGGCCACGTCGGCGGTGGCGTCCCCGCCGGCGTC
>JAGWNV010000162.1 GCA_028872975.1 Acidobacteriota bacterium | reverse complement strand
GGGACCGGCACCGCCGAGGCCCGCCGGCCCGGGTTGGAGGCGCTCCGCCTCGCCGTCCACCGGCCCGAGGCGGTGGCGGCGCGGCTCGAGCCGTTCCTGTTCCCCGATCCTCTCCAGCGCCGGGCCTTCGGGGTCCTGGCCGGGGCCGAGACGCTCCAGCTGGCCATGGAGGAGGCCGAGGAGGACGATCCGCAGGTGGCGGACCTGCTGCGGAGATTGGTAGTGGAGGAACCGGCCGAAGATGCCGATGCAGTCATCGTGCAATTGGTGCGCATCGCAGCTCGCCGCGCCCTGGGCGACCTCGAGTCCCAGGCGCGGCTCTCGCCCGAGGCGTTCGCCGAGCTGGCGCCGCTCACGGCGCGGCTGCACCACGACCTGGAGGATCTCGACGCGCCCGACGGCGGCGTCATCGCCGCGGACCGGTTGCTAGCCTGGCTGTCGAAGGGCGAGGAGAGGGAATGAGCGACGGCCACACCAAGGGCAGCTCCGTGCGGCCGGTCCCCGAGGGGATCGCCGTCGAGGGCTTCGAGCAGCTGCTCTTCGTCGGTCGTCAGCGCGGGTACCTGACCCAGGACGACCTCATCCTCGTGCTGCAGTCCGTCGAGCTCTCCTACGACGTCATCGAGGACGTGGTGGCCCGCGTCCGGGCCGAGGGCATCGAGTACTTCGAGGAGGCTCGCCGGGAGGTGGCACCCGTCGAGCTCTCCGAAGCGGTCGCCGAGGCCGTGGCCGAAGGTGTCGTCGACTCACTCGAGGTCAGCATCGAAGAGGCGCCGCCCGCAGTCGAGACACCCGCCGAGCCCCCGTCCGAAGGCGCTGCCAAGGGCCCTCTGGGCCGGCTGCGGCGCAAGAAGGACGAGCCTGTCGACGAGCTCATGGAGCGCCAGACGCCCCGGCCCACGCGCGCCAGGGTGTCGAGCTACGTGTCGGGCGACCATGGGGGCGGGGCGGCCGCCGACCCCGTCCACACCTACCTGAAGGAGATCGGGAAGGTCCCCCTCCTCACCGGTGAGCTCGAGGTCGAGCTGGCCAAACGGATCGAGTCGGGGGCGTTCGCCGCCCAGGAGATCGCCCTCCACCAGGCCAAAGGCGAGCGGGTCACCCCCGACGAGCGGACCCGGCTCCAGCGTCAGGTCCGCCGGGGCCAGCAGGCCAAGGAGGCCCTCATCGAGGCCAACCTCCGCCTCGTGGTCTCCATCGCCAAGCGCTACCGCAACCGCGGCCTCGCCTTCTTGGACCTCATCCAGGAGGGCAACCTCGGCCTCATGCGGGCCGTCGAGAAGTTCGACTACACGAAGGGCTTCAAGTTCTCGACCTACGCCACGTGGTGGATCCGCCAAGCCATCACCCGGGCCCTCGCCGATCAGGGCCGGACCATCCGGATCCCCGTCCACATGGTCGAGACCATCAACAAGGTGGTGCGGGTCCAGCGCCAGCTGCTCCAGGAGTTCGGCCGGGAGCCCACCGTCGAGGAGATCGCCGGCCGGGTCGAGTTCCCGATCGAGCGGGTCCGGGAGATCCAGCGGATCAACCAGGACACCGTCTCGCTCGAGCAGCCCATGGGCGACGAGGAGGATTTCAGCCTCTCGGACCTCATCGAGGACCAGGGCGCCGAGGTCCCCGACGACGCCGCCACCCGGTCGATGCTCCACGAGGCGGTGCGCGACGCATTGGCCACCCTTCCCAAGCGCGAGCGGGAGGTCATGGAGCTCCGGTTCGGGTTGGAGGACGGCAGGGTGCGGACCCTCGAAGAGGTGGGCAAGGCCTTCGGTGTCACCCGGGAACGGATCCGCCAGATCGAGGCGAAGACCCTGGCCAAGCTCCGCCACCCCAACGCGGCGAGACCGCTGCGCGACTTCCTCGACGAGACCTGACGTCGTCGGGGCCGGCGAGGCCTGCTGCTATCGTCGCGGCGCCCGCTGGGCACATTCCGGGGTAGCTCAATCGGCAGAGCAAGCGGCTGTTAACCGCTAGGTTGAGAGTTCGAGTCTCTCCCCCGGAGCGATCCCGCCAGTCCACACCGGAGCGACACCGTTCACGCAGCTCCGGTTCGTCTGGACACGCACCCGGCCCGATGGAACCACACCCGCCCCGCCGCCCCCCGTACTACCGAGACGACCTGGCGCGCGTCCATCACCTGGGCTTCGGGTTCCACGCCGACGCCTGCGCGCCGGGCATCGTGCGCCTGCTCGACCCGGTTCGCCGGCGCAGGGGCGTCGTGGTGGAGATCGGCTGCGGGAGCGGCCTGCTCACCTCCCATCTCGTCGGCGCCGGGTTGCGGGTCGTCGCCACCGACGCCTCCGACGCCATGCTCGGCCTGGCCCGGGACCACGTTCCGGGCGCCATGGAGATCAGGCGCCTGACGCTCCCCGAGGACCCGGTCCCCGACGCCGACGCCGTCGTGGGGGTGGGCCACGCCCTCAACTACCTCGACGAGCGGTCCGAGGTGGACGAGGCCCTCGTCGCCATGGCCAGGGCCCTCCGACCCGGCGGTGTCATGGCCATCGACCTCTGCGACCTCGAGTGGGGCGCCGTACGCGCCGGCGAGCCGGCCAAGGTGTGGCGGACCGACGACTGGGTGCTCGTGACCGAGTTCTCCGTGCCCGAACCCGACCGCTACGTGCGGATGATGACCACGTTCACGAGGCAGGAAGACGGGACCTGGCGCCGGGACGATGAGCGCCACGACAACGTGCTCGTCGAGACCTCCAAGGTGCCCGACCTGCTGGGGCGCCACGGCGTCGAGGCACGGGTCGCCCGGTCCTTCGGCGACGAAACCCTCCCGGCCGGCCTGGTCGCCGTCGTGGGGCGGAAGTTCGGGTAGCGCCGGGCCGGAGGTCGCCTTCCCCGCCCCCGGCGGACCTCCGTGCCAGGCTTCGGCCGCAGGTCACCGGGGGGTGCAGCCGTGAGGGACGACGAGGGCTTCACGAGACGCCGGCTGCTCGCCGCCGCCGCTGCCGGTCTCGGGGCGATCGTCGCCGGCGGGGTCGGCGCCGCCGAGCTGGTCGACCACGGCGTGCTGCCCGGCAAGTCGCTCCTCGACCGCCTCGACGGCGCCTGCTCGACACCGGTGCCGCCACTGCGCTTCGCTCCGGTGGGACCGACCGTGTCGGGCCGGTTCCGCTCCCGGGCCCGCCGGACGACGGTCGGGTACGCCGTTGCCTACCCGCCCGGCCACGGTCCCGGTGACGCCCTGCCGCTCATCGTGATGCTCCACGGGTTCGGCGGCGACCACCGGTCCTCCTTTGCCGGCATGCAACCGGCCCAGGGCTGCGCCCTCCTCGTGGACGAGAAGCCCCTGGCCCCCATGGCCATGGTCACCGTCGACGGTGGCGGGGGCTACTGGAACCCGCACCCCGGTGACGACCCGATGGGGATGGTCATGGACGAGTTGATCCCCCTGTGCCAGGCCATGGGCCTCGGCAATCCGCCGCGGGGCATCGCCACCATGGGCATCTCCATGGGCGGCTACGGGGCCCTCCTCTTCGCCGAGCGATTCCCGGAGCGGATCTCGGCCGTCGCCGCCATCAGCCCTGCCATCTGGACGAGCTACGACCAGGCCCGCCAGGCAAACGCCGGCGCCTATGCCTCGGCCGCCGACTTCGCCGCCTGTGACGCCGTCACCCACGCCCGGGCGTTGTCGGGGATCCCCGTCCGGGTGGCCTCGGGTGACTCGGACCCGTTCCACCCGGGGGTGGTGGCCTTCGCCGAGGCGTCACCGCCGAGCGTGCAGGTCGTGGTGGGGAGCGGGTGTCACACCGGGAACTTCTTCACGGCCCAGGAGGTGCCGTCCATGGCCTTCCTGTCAGCGCACCTCGCCGCCTGACGAGCTGGCGAGCCGCCCGAGGACCTCCTCCGCCTCGGCTTGCTCCATGGCCGGGCCGACATTGGTGATGCCGTGGGCGGCGAAGGCGCGATCGAGCTCGTCGACGGTCGGCCCCGGGGTCGAGCTCGGCGCGTCGTCGCCGGCGGCCGGCCGACCTATCTGGCGCACGGCGGCGAGGAAGCTGTCGTCGGCATGGACCATGAGGATCCGCGCCGGGCCGCCGAGGACTCGGAAGGTGTGGGGGACCCGTGCCGGGAACTGCACCCAGCTGCCCGGGCCCGCCTCCCATTCCTCGTGCCCGTAGCGGACCACCATGCGGCCGTCGAGCAGGTAGAAGCTGTCGTCGAGGGTGTCGTGGACGTGGGCGGGCGGAGAGGCGCCCTCGGGGAGGACCCCCTCGGCCACGACCACCGGGCTTCCCGGTTCGGTGAGCTCCTCGACGAGCACCCCGAGGAAGAGCCACCGGCGGCGTCGCGCTCCGTCCATCTCAAGCCGTCCCGGCGCCGGCGGCGTCACCGCTCGGGATGAAGTCGATCGTCACGCACGGCTCGTCGCCGACGACCCAGGCGTCGTGGCCGGGGCCCACGAGATGGGCGTCCCCGGGCCCGAGCTCGAGCTCCCGCCCGTCGTCCATGCGCACGTGGAACCGACCGGAGACGACGTAGGACATGTGGGTCCCCTGGCAGCTCTCGGTCCCGACCACCGGCTTCACGTCGCTCGACCATTTCCAGCCGGGGCCGAACTCGGCCCGCCCCACCGTGAACCCGCTGAGGCTCACCAGCCTGACCTCGCCGTGCTCGAAGCGTCTCGTGTCGTCCGGCGTGGCGATGTTCTTGGACTCGAGCACCTCTGCACCTCCCGTGCCGGCCGCCTCCGGCGGCCCCGGGTGCCACGATGCGCCTGGAGGAGCCCCGGGCGCATCGGGGATCCCACGTAGTGCCGGGTCCGGCTACGTAGTGGCCCGGCGGGCGCTCACGGCGAGCTCGGTGCGCGACCGGGCCCCGGCCTTGCGCAGCAGGCTCTCGACGTGCTTCTCCACGGTCCGTGGGGACAGTCCCAGCGCGGCCGCGATCTCCTTGTTGGCCAGGCCCTCGATGACGAGCCGGAGCACCTCCGCCTCCCGGTCGGTGACGCCCTCGGCAGCCCACGGATTGGCGACGGCGCCGCCGAGCAGCTCGCCGCAGCGTTCGGCCAGCCGGTGGAGGCCCAGGTCGAGGAACCGGGCCCGGGCCGCCTCGAGCCAGCGCCGCGGCTCCCCCCATCCGTCGGCGAGCGCGGCGGGGGCGGCGACGAGCCGGGCCAGGTCGGCCCAGGCCTCGCAGTTGACGAACGAGCCGGCCGCCTCGGTGGCGATGGCCTCGGCGGCCCGGGGGCGCCCTGCCCGGGCTTCGAGCACGGCCCTGGCGTAGCCGAGCATGCCGGCGTTCACGTAGAAGCCGCCCACGCCCTGGCGCCGGGCGTCGTCGAGCGACGCCTGCGCCCGCCGGTCCCCCGAGGCGGCCTGGACGAGCGGCCACAGCGCCCGGATCGAGATGGGCTCGGCGTTGGGCACCCGCGACAGGGCGGCGGTCCCCTCCTCGAAGGGACCCACGGCGGCGCCGGTGTCGCCGGACATGAACAGCGCCATGCCGGTGCAGGCCCGGCAGAACCCGGGGAGGGTCGGGTCGGTCGGGTCCTCGGCGACGGCCCTGGCGGCCAGCCGGTCGGTCTCGTCCCGGTCGCCGCGCATGCTGGCGCTCCCCGCCATGAGGCCGAGGGCCTTCCCCGCCACCCGGCGCAGCCCGAGACGACCGGCGAGGCCGAGCGCGGCGGTGGCGTGGTGGTCGCAGCGGTCGAGGTCCCAGCGGGCGGTGAAGGCCGCCGCCAGCTGCAGGTCGAGGACGGCGACGGTGCCGAGGGCCCCCATCTCCTCGCCGAGCCGGCGTGCCTCGAGGAGCCGGACCACGTCGACCCGCTCGAACATGTCGACGGTGCCGAGCTCGTGGAGGGCCCGCATCCGCCACACCGGCAGGTCGTGGCGCTCGGCGACGGCCAGGGCGGCCTCGAAGGCGGAGGCCGCCGCCGGAAGGTCGTGGAGCCGCCGGGCCCGGCCGAGGATCTCGTAGGCGTGGCACCGGTCGTCGGGGCCGGCGCCGTGGTGCGAGAGCGCCTCCTCGGCGCACCGGTCGGCGCCGTCGAGGTCACCCTCGGCCAGGGCCAGCTCGGCGCCGAGCACGGCCGCCCTCGCCGCCGAGGCCCCGCCGGGTCGCCCGCCGCAAATGGACAT
>JAGWNV010000161.1 GCA_028872975.1 Acidobacteriota bacterium | reverse complement strand
TCGTCCCCTCGGGACCGGCCACCGACGACCCCTCCTCCGGAGCTCCGGCCCGAACCGCTGCCGCCGATGCCGCGGCAGGAGCGGCCGGTGCCGTGGGAGGTGCCGTCCCAGAGGGAGCCCAGGGCCAGGCGGCTTCAGGGAAGACCGCCGAGGAAGGCGAGGACGGCGCCTCAGGGACCCGCCGCGGGCGCCTTTGGCTCGCCGTCGGTGCCATCGTCGTCGTCGCCGGCCTGATCGGCGGGGTCGCCTACGCCGTGACCTCGGCCAAGCTCTTCGTCCCCTCCCACAGAGTGCCTTCGGTGGTCGGCGACTCGACCCAGGTAGCTGCCGCTGCGGTCCGCTCGGACCACTTCAAGGTGCGGGTAGTGGGAACGGCGTCCTCGATCACCGTCCCGGCCGGGAGCGTGCTCAGCCAGGTTCCGGTGCCGACGCAACTCCTCAAAGAAGGATCCACGATCAAGCTCACCGTGTCGTCGGGCCCGCCGATCGTCGACGTCCCTTCGCTGTCGTCGGTGACCGGCGACTGCAACCAGGCGGCCTCGGTGCTCGCCTCGGCCGGATTCCACGCCAACTGCAGCCACGCCAACTCGACGAGCGTCCACGCCGGCTCGGTCATCTCCTCGAGCCCCCAGGACCGGGCGCCGCTCGGGTCCACCATCCAGGTGACGGTGTCCTCCGGACCGCCCGTCGAGACGATTCCTTCGCTTACCGGGGCCACCTGCCAAGGGGCGACGACAGCGCTGCAGGCGGTCGGGCTCGTGGCGCAGTGCCAGAACCAGTACAGCGCCACGATCCCTGACGGCCAGGTCGTGTCCTGGAGCCCGACCGGGCAGGCACCGGAAGGCAGCACAGTGGTCGTCCAGGTCTCCCAGGGCCCCCCGCCTGTGGCCGTGCCCGACATCTATGGCGACAACCTGCAGACGGCGTTGACCGTCCTCCAGAACGATGGCCTGCAGGCGGGGACGATCTCCGGGGCGGGCTCGGGACGGGTGGTGAAGACGTCGCCGCCACCGGGGACCATGGTGGCGCCAGGGTCCAGCATCGACATCGTCATGGGCTAGGGGGTGGATCACACCCTGGGGCGAAGCTGCGAGCTGTGCGAGGCGGCCCGGCTGACCACCTGGTACCACGAGGACGAGGTCTGCTGGGTGGCCGACTGTGAGATCTGCGGCGTTCCCATGGTCGTCTGGACGACGCACGGCACCGAGCCGCCCGAGGGGGACCTCTCCCACATGCTCGGGGCCCTGAGCCGGGCGGCCGACGAGGTGCTGGGCGCCGGCCGGTGGTCGGTCGACCGTACGATGCGGCAGATCCCGGACCACTTCCATGCCCATGCCAGAGATCCCGATTGGTGGTTCCGTCGCTTCGGCACCTCCCGGCGGTGAGGGGCCGAGGGACGGATGACCTTCCGAGACCGCATCGACGCCGGACGGCAGCTGGCGCCCCACGTGGCGGCCCTCGGCCTGCGACGACCGGTCGTCCTCGGCATGGCACGCGGTGGAGTGCCGGTGGCGGGCGAGGTCGCCCGGGCCCTCGGGGCACCCCTCGACGTGCTCGTCGTCCGCAAGCTCGGCCATCCCGACCAGCCGGAGCTCGCCCTCGGGGCCATCGCCGAGGGGGGGGCTCGGGTCTTGAACACCCAGCTCGTCGAGCAGCTTGGTATCTCGCCCGAGGCGCTCGAGGCCGTCGCCGTCCGTGAAGGCGCCGAGCTCGACCGGCGACTCGCCGCCTATCGGGACGGTCGGGACGCCGTGGACCTCGCCGGCCGGGACGTCGTCGTCGTGGACGACGGGCTCGCCACCGGGGCCACCGCCCGGGTGGCCGTCGCCACCGTCACGCACCGGGGTGCGGCGCGGGTGGTCCTCGCCGTGCCGGTGGCGCCCCCCAGCGCCGTCCGAGCCCTGCAGGCCGAGGCCGACGACGTCGTCTGTGTCGAGGTGAGCGACCGGTTCTTCGGCATCAGCCAGTGGTACGAGGACTTCCGGCAGGTCGGCGACGATGAGGTGAGAGAGGCACTCGGGACCGCGCACCGGTCCGTGGCGACGGCGGTCGAGGTGCCCGTCGGTGGGGGGTCCGGGAGAGCCGAGGTCGTCCTTCCCGGAGACCTGGTGGTACCGCCGGCCGTCCGGGGGGTCGTGGTCTTCGCCCACGGGAGCGGATCGAGCCGGAGGAGCCCCCGCAACGTCGAGGTCGCCGGCGTCCTCCAGAGGGCGGGCTTCGCCACCCTCCTCTTCGACCTCCTCACCGAGACCGAAGCGGGCGTCCGGGCGAACATCTTCGACGTCTCGATGCTCGGTGACCGCCTCACCGCCGCCACCGAGTGGACGGCCGACCAGCCGGCACTCGCCGGTCTGCCGGTGGGGCTCTTCGGTGCGAGCACCGGCGCCGGCGCCTCCCTCGTGACGGCGGCCCGGCTCGGCCGCGCCGTGGCCGTGGTCGTCTCCCGGGGAGGCCGGCCCGACCTCGCCCCCGAGGCCGACCTGGCCACCGTCCTGGCGCCCACGCTCCTCGTCGTGGGCGGCGCCGACACCACGGTCCTCGAGCTCAACCGGGAGGCGATGGGCAAGATGACGTGTCGGGTCGTCCTCGAGGTGGTGCCGGGAGCCGGGCATCTCTTCGAGGAGCCCGGCGCGCTCGAGGAGGTGGCCCGGCTGGCCCAGGGCTGGTTCGCGGCGGCGATGCCGAACCCATGATCAAGTACCTCGGGTCGAAGCGGCGGCTCGTGCCGGTGCTGACCGATCTCCTCCGCCGGTCCGGCGCCGCCAGGGCCCTCGACCTCTTCACCGGGACCACGAGGGTGGCCCAGGCGTTCAAGGCCGCCGGCGCCGAGGTCACCGCCGTCGACCGGACCCGGTACGCGGCGGTCCTGGCCGGCTGCTACGTCGCCACCGACGCCCTGGAGGTCGACCAGGCCGCCCTGGGGGCTGCGGTTGCCGAGCTCAACGCCCTCCGAGGACGTCCGGGCTACGTCACCGAGACCTTCAGCCTGGAGGCCCGGTACTTCCAGCCCCACAACGGGGCCCGGATCGACGCCATCCGGGAGGCGATCGGCCGGGGGTACGGAGGGGGGCCGCTGGAGCCGGTGCTCCTCACGAGCCTCCTCGAGGCGGCCGACCGGGTCGACTCGACCACGGGCGTCCAGATGGCCTACGTGAAGCAGTGGGCACCGCGGTCCTACCGGCCGCTCGAGCTGCGGGTCCCCGAGCTGCTCCCCGGAACGGGCCGGGCGATCCGGGGCGACGCCTGTGAGCTGGCGGGGTCCCTCGGTGCGTTCGACCTCGCCTATCTGGATCCGCCCTACAACCAGCACCGGTACGAGGCGAACTACCACGTCTGGGAGACCATCGTGGCCTGGGACGCCCCCAGGCACTACGGCGTCGCCTGCAAGCGGGAGGAGATCCGGACCGGGGACCGGAGTCCGTTCAACTCCCGCCGGACCATGCCCGAGGCCCTGGCCGGAGTGGTGGGGGCCGTCGACGCCGGGATCGTCGTGCTCTCCTACAACGACGAGTCGTTCCTCTCGCTGGAGGACCTCCTCGACATCTGCTCGGTGCGGGGCCACGTCGAGGTCCTCGAGTTCCCCTCCGCCCGCTACGTGGGGGCCCGGATCGGCATCCACAATCCGGCCGGGGTGCCGGTGGGCACGGTCGGGCGGCTCCAGAACGTCGAGTACGTCCTCGTGGCGGGCTCGAGAGGTGACGTCCGGCAGGTCGTCGCACCGCTGCGGTCCGCTTGACCCTCCGGCCCCGCCCTGTCAACGTGGGCCGCCGGCCGGCGGTCGGCGGCCCACGGCCGGTGCGGTCCCGCCGCCGAGGCCCGTCCGGTCCTCTCGCCGTCGGGTAGGCGTCGCTCGCCGCGGCAGGCTGTCGACGAGGAGGTCTCGAAGGACATGGGTTCGCTGGACGGCAGGGTGGCGATCATCACGGGCGCGGGCCGGGGGCTGGGCCGGGAGCACGCGCTGCTCTTCGCCGCAGAGGGAGCCAAGGTCGTCGTGAACGACCTGGGGGGCGCCGTGGACGGCTCAGGTGACGACCGGACCGCCGCCGAGCTCGTGGCCGACGAGATCCGGTCCATGGGCGGAGAGGCTCTGGCGAACGGCGACGACATCGCCGAATGGGAGGGCGGGGGCCGGCTGGTGGAAGCCGCCGTCGAGGCCTTCGGACGCCTCGACGTCCTCGTGAACAACGCCGGGATCCTTCGGGACAAGATGCTCGTGAACATGGCCGAGGAGGAGTGGGACTCGGTCATCCACGTCCACCTGAAGGGCCACTTCGTCCCCACCCGGCACGCGGCCGCCTACTGGAGGGAGCAGGTGAAGGCCGGCGAGGAGGTCCAGGCGGCCGTTGTCAACACCTCCTCGACCTCGGGCCTCCTCGGCAATCCCGGCCAGACGAACTACGGGGCCGCCAAGGCGGGCATCGGGGCCTTCACCGTGATCGCCGCCAAGGAGCTGTCGCGCTACGGCGTCCGGGTGAACGCCATCGCGCCGGCGGCCCGGACCCGGATGACCGAGCAGACGCCCGGGCTCGGCGACATCGTGAAGGCGCCCTCGGACCCCGGGACCTTCGACATCTGGAACCCGGCCAACGTCTCGCCTCTTGTCGCCTATCTCGCCACCCGGGACTGCCCCATCAGCGGCCAGGTGTTCTTCGTCCAAGGCGGAGACGTCAGGCTGTTCCAGCCCTGGACGATGACGACCACCGCCCACCTGGACGACCGGTGGACGGTCGAAGGTCTCGCCGCCGTCGTCCCCGGCCTCGTCGACGGCGAAGGGCAGGGTGGCGGTCCCCCGCCGGGAGGGTAAGGGGCCGATGGGGGAGATCGGGGGGCTGGGCGACCGGGCCAGGCAGAGCAGCCAGTATCGCTGGTGGGTGCTCTGGGTGTCGCTGACGGGGCTCCTGGCGACGAACCTGCTCTTCACCGTCTTCGTGGTGGCGCTCCCGAGCGTCGCCCACGGGCTCCACAGCAACATCGCCACCATCACCTGGGTGGTCACCGGGCCGATGCTGGCCTTCGGTGTCGTGGCACCACTGGCGGGAAAGGCCGGGGACCTCTTCGGGCACCGCCGGCTGTTCCTCGTCGGGCTCTGCCTGGAGGCCGTCGTCGCCGCCCTCTCGGCCCTGGCACCGACGGCGGGCGTGCTCATCGTGGCCCGGACGCTCGGGGGGCTCGTGGGGGCGTCGGTGGGATCGGCGTCGATGGCCCTCGTGCTGTCGGTGTTCGACAAGAGCGAGCGGGTGAAGGCCCTCGGCTTCTGGTCCCTCGTCGGGGCCGGCGGGCCTGTCCTCGGAGTGGCGGTCGGCGGTCCCGTCATCCAGGCCTTCGGGTGGCGGTGGATGTTCGTGATCCAGATGCCCCTCCTCCTGCTCTCCGCGGCGCTCGCCCTGGCCGTCCTGCCGGAGCGGGCGGCCGGTCGGCGACCGGTCGCCCCGGGTGAGCTCGACCTCGACTGGCGAGGCGCGGCGTCGATCGCCGGAGCGGTGGGGTCGCTGCTCATGGGGCTCAACCGGGGCCCGGTCTGGGGCTGGACGAGCCCGGGCGTGCTGGTCGCCTTCTGCCTCGCCCTGGTCTTCGGCCTCGGCTTCGTGGCGGCCGAACGGCGGACCAGCGATCCGGTGCTCAACCTCGGGTATCTGAAGCGACGGAACTTCGTCTTCCCGATCCTCGCCCAGAGCACGGCGAACTTCGCCTACATCGGCGCCTTCTTCCTCGCGCCCCTCCTCTTGGAGGAGGTCTTCGGCTACGGCCACCGGCAGTCGGCCGTGGCCTTCCTCTCGTTGCCCCGGCCGGTGACCTTCTCGCTCATCGCCCCCCTGGCCGGCTACGTCACCATCCGGGTGGGGGAGCGGGTCTCGGCCATCGTGGGGACGACGGCCGTCGTGGCCTCCATGGCCGTCTTCGCTCTCACCACCCGGTCGACCGGCCTCCTCCTCGTGGAGGTCGCCTTCGTGCTCTCCGGCATCGGCCTCGGGGTGGGCCAACCCCCGCTCTCGGCGTCGGCGGCCAACGAGTTCGCCCCCGAGGACCTCGGAACGGCCAGCGCCGCCCAGCAGCTCATGATCCAGCTGGGCACCGTGTCGGGGATCCAGATCATGCAGACCGTCCAGGCGGCCGCCGCCCGGGGGAGGTCCGGCCCGGCCGGCCTCCTCTC
>JAGWNV010000160.1 GCA_028872975.1 Acidobacteriota bacterium | reverse complement strand
CGTCGACGGCCGTCTCGACCTCGCCGTCGCGGAGGGAGACGAGCTGGGTCCGGATGTGCTCGATGCGGACCTCGCTGTTGCGGACACCGGCGTCCGCCGCCCGGCCGAGGGCGGCATCGCAGAGGTCCTCGAGGGGCAGTCCCGACAGCGGGCCGACCTGCGGCCCGCTCGCCGGATCAGCCACCGGATACGTCCTGCACCCTCTGCCGCCCGGCGGTGATGAAGGGCATCATGGCCCGGAGCTCCACCCCCACCTTCTCGATGGGGTGCTCGGCCCCAGCTCGCCTGAGCGCTTCGAACCGCCCCCGGCCGGCCCGGTTCTCGGCGATCCACTCCTCGGCGAAGGCGCCGGAGCGGATGTCCTCGAGGATGGCCGACATGGTGGCCCGGACGTGGTCGTCGATCACCTTCGGGCCCCGGGTCAGGTCGCCGTACTCGGCCGTGTCGGAGATCGAGTACCGCATGCCGGCGATCCCCTGCTCGTACATGAGGTCCACGATCAGTTTCAGCTCGTGGAGGCACTCGAAGTAGGCGGACTCGGGCTGGTACCCGGCCGCCACCAGCGTCTCGAAGCCGGCCTGGACGAGGGAAGTGAGGCCCCCGCAGAGGACGACCTGCTCGCCGAAGAGGTCCGTCTCGGTCTCCTCCTCGAAGGTGGTGTCGAGGACGCCGGCCCGGGTGGCACCGATGGCGTACGCGTAGGAGAGGGCGAGCTCGTGGGCCTTCCCCGTGGCGTCCTGGGCCACCGCCACGAGCGACGGCACCCCTCCGCCCTCGGTATAGGTCCGCCGGACGAGATGCCCCGGCCCCTTCGGCGCCACCATGGCGACGTCAACGCCTTCGGGGGGCACGATCTGGCGGAACCGGATGTTGAACCCGTGGGCGAAGAACAAGGCGTCGCCCTCCCGGAGGTTCGGGGCCACCTCGCCGGCATAGACGGCCGCCTGCTCGGTGTCGGGCAACAGGAGCATGATCAGGTCGGCCTCGCCGGCGGCCTCGGCCACCCCCATCACCCGGAGCCCGGCCTCCTCGGCCTTCCGCCGGGAGGACGACTCGGGCCGCAGGCCCACCCGGACGTCGACGCCCGACTCGGCCAGGTTGAGGGCATGGGCGTGGCCCTGGGACCCGTAGCCGATGACGGCCACCTTCCGGCCCTGGATGATCCCCGGATCGGCGTCGGATTCGTAATAGAGCTTGGCCATCTCACCCTGCCTCGTGGATCGTGGGGTCGCCGTCGGTGCCGGCACCCCCGGTGACGCTCCGGAGCCGGCCGGCCCGGCGCTCCAGCTTAGGCAGGGCCACCCGGCCCGTCCGCTGGAGCTCGACGATGCCGAAGGGCCGGATGAGGTTCTCGAAGTCGTCGATCTTGCTGGGGGCTCCGGCCAGCATGATCGTCATCTCCTCCCGGCCGACGTCGACGATCCTGCCTTCGAAGACCCCGACGAGCTGGATGACCTGCCCCCGCTCCTCGGCGCCGGCCTGCACCGTCGCCAGGAGCAGCTCCCGCTCGGTGGCCTCCTCGGGGGCGAGCTCGGAGATGGTCACGACGTTCACGAGCTTGTCCAGCTGACGGATGATCTGCTCGAGGGGGGCCGACTCCACGTCGACCACGATCGTGATCCGGCTGAACCTCTCGTCGTCGGTGGGGGCGACCGCAAGGGAGAAGATGTTGAACCCCCGCCGGGAGAAGAGGCTCGCCACCCGGGCCAGCACGCCCGCCTTGTTCTCGACGACCACGGTCACGATGTGGTGCCGGACCGCCGTCGCCGGGGACCGCCCCGATGTCCCGGTGGGCATCACCGACCTCCTTCACCCTGGGTGGGCCCGACGATGATGTCGTCGTTGGAAGCCCCGGCGGGGACCATCGGATAGACCTTCTCGAAGGCGTCGGTCCGGAAGTCGATGACCACCGGCCGGTCGTCGACGCTGTTGGCCTTGTCGATGGCGGGGCCGACGTCGTCGGGGGACTCCACCCGCATCCCGACGCAGCCCATCGCCTCGGCCCACTTGACGTAGTCGGGGAGGTCCGGGGAGAGGTACACCTCGGAGTACCGCTCCTCGTAGAAGAGCTCCTGCCACTGCCGGACCATCCCGAGGTACGCGTTGTTCAAGATGGCGACCTTGACGGGGATCCGCTCGGCGGAAGCGGTGACGAGCTCCTGGGCGGTCATCTGGAAGCAGCCGTCCCCGTCGATGGCCCAGACCATCTTGTCAGGCCGGCCGACCTTGGCCCCGATGGCGGCCGGGACGGCGAACCCCATCGTCCCGGCGCCTCCGGAGTTCACCCAGGTGTAGGGGTGGTCGAACCGCCAGTACTGCGACGCCCACATCTGGTGCTGACCCACCCCGGCCACGACGATCGTGTCGTCGGGTGTGGCCTCCCGAAGAGCCTCGACCACGTACTGAGGCTTGAGGGCCCCGCCCTCTTCCTGGTCGTACCGGAGAGGGAACTGGTCCTGCCAGCTCCGGAGCTGGGCCATCCAGGTGCCGAGGTCGGGACGGCCGGCGGCCGGCGATCCTGGCGCCGCCAAGCCGCCGGCGCCGAGACCGAGGGACTCGAGGGCGACGAGGAGCTCCTCGATGACGGCCTTGCAGTCGCCGGCGATGGCCACGTCCGCCTGCCGAACCTTGCCGAGCTCGGCCGGATCGATGTCGACGTGGACGATCTTGGCCTCGGGCGCGAAGGCGGCCACCTTGCCGGTGACCCGGTCGTCGAACCGGCTGCCCAGGGCCACGAGGAGGTCGCTCCTCTGCATGGCGGTGACGGCCGTGTAGTTCCCGTGCATGCCCGGCATGCCCAGACAGAGGGGGTGGGAGTCGGGGAAGGCCCCCCGGGCCATGAGGGTGGTGACGACGGGGACACCGGTCCGCTCGGCGAGGGCCCGGAGCGCCTCGGCGGCCCGGGCCTTCAGGATCCCCCCGCCGGCGTAGATGACGGGACGCTCGGCCCGGAGGATCAGTTCGGCGGCGGCCCTGACGGCCTCCTCGTCACCCCTCGTCCGGGGGTGGTACCCCGGCAGGTCGAGGTCGGCGAGGGAGGATGGCCAGTACCAGTCCATCTGGCTGTTGGAGACGTCCTTGGGCACGTCGATGAGGACCGGCCCCGGCCGGCCGGTGGTGGCGACGTGGAAGGCCTCGGCCACCACCCTCGGGATGTCCTGGGCGTCGGTCACCAGCCAGTTGTGCTTGGTGATGTCCATCGTGACCCCGGTGATCGGGCACTCCTGGAAGGCGTCGGTGCCGATCGAGGTGGTGGCCACCTGGCCGGTCACGACCACGAGGGGGATGGAGTCCATCGCCGCGTCGGCGAGGGGGGTCACGATGTTGGTCGCCCCCGGCCCGCTCGTCACCATGGCCACGCCCGGCCGGCCGGTGACATGGGCGTAGCCCTCGGCGGCGTGACCGGCGCCTTGCTCGTGGCGGACGAGGATGTGGCGGATGGTCGAGTCGAGGATGGGGTCGTAGACCGGCAGGATGGCCCCGCCGGGCAGGCCGAAGATGACCTCGACCCCCTGCATCTCGAGGCTCTTGATCAGTGCCTGGGCTCCGGTGAGTTGCATGGCTCCTCGGTTCTCTTCTCTCCGTGGTCTCGCTGGTTCGTCGGTCGGTCGTCTGGCCGTGGCACTGGCCCGTCCGGGCCCCGGAATTGAAACGACCTCCCGGCTGGGAGGTCGTGGGCGCACGCGGTCGCGAGGGAGCGCGTGCGCTACGTCAGGACTACGAGAAGGGTGGTGGTGGCGGACATCGAGCCGTCATCTTGCCACGCCTGACCGGGCCCGGCAAGGGCGGCCACGACTGTACCGGGGGTCGGGTCCCACGGACGGGTCGGGTTCCCCGGCCCTCAGGGCTCCGTGACCGCCCCCCGCTCGGCGCCGGTCACGAGGCGGGCGTACTTGGCGAGGACCCCTGTCGTGTACCGGGGCTCGGGCACCTTCCACTGCGACCGCCGCCGTTCGAGCTCCTCGGCGGCGACCTCGAGGTCGATCCCGAGCAGGTCCACGTCGATCACGATCCGGTCACCGTCCTCGACGAGCGCGATCGGCCCCCCGTCGACGGCCTCGGGGGCCACGTGGCCGACGCAGTAGCCGTGGGTGCCCCCCGAGAACCGCCCGTCGGTCACGAGGGCGCAGTCCGCCCCCCGCCCCGCCCCCTTCATGGCGCCGGTGACGGCCAGCATCTCCCGCATGCCGGGGCCGCCCTTCGGCCCCTCGTAGCGGATGACCACGACCGTGCCCGGCTCGATGGTGCCGGCCAGGATGGCCTCGAGCGCGGCCTGCTCCCCGTCGAAGACCCGGGCCGTGCCCTCGAAGTGGGCGGTGTCGATGCCGGCCACCTTCACCACCGATCCCTGGGGGGCGAGGGAGCCGTGGAGCACGGCGATGCCGCCGGTCGTGTGGATGGGCGACCCGAGGGGCCGGACGACCTCACCGTCGGGCCCGGGTGGGTCGAGGTCGGCGAGGTTCTCGGCGGTCGTCCTCCCCGTCACAGTCAGGCAGTCGCCGTGGAGGAGGCCTGCCTCGAGCAGGGCCCGCATGACCACCGCCACGCCGCCGATCCGGTCGACGTCGGTCATGTGGAACCGGCCGTGCGGTTTCGTATCGGCGATGTGCGGGACCCTGGCCGCCACCTTGTTGAAGTCCTCGAGCCTCAGGTCGACCCGCGCCTCGTGGGCGATGGCGAGGAGGTGCAGGACCGCGTTCGTCGAGCCTCCGAGGGCCATCACCACGGCGATGGCGTTCTCGAAGGCATCCTTCGTCATGATCTGCCGGGGCCTGATGCCCTGGGCGAGCAGGTCGACGACGGCCCGGCCCGAGGCGGTGGCGAAGGCCTGACGCCTGGCGTCCACTGCGGGTGGGCTGGCCGAGCCGGGGAGCGACATGCCGAGAGCCTCGGCCACGCTCGACATGGTGTTGGCCGTGAACATGCCCGCGCAGGACCCGGCGGTGGGGCAGGCATGGTGCTCGATCAGCGAGAGCTCGGCGTCGGTCAGCGCCCCCGTGGCGTGGGCCCCGACCGCCTCGAAGACGCTCACGATGTCGAGGACCTGGCCGCCTGCCTCTCCGGGGAGGATCGTCCCGCCGTAGAGGAACACCGAGGGGAGGTCGAGGCGGGCCGCCGCCATGAGCATCCCCGGCAGCGACTTGTCGCAGCCGGCCAGGGTCACGAGCCCGTCGAACCGCTCGGCATGCATCATCGTCTCGACCGAGTCGGCGATGATCTCACGAGACACGAGCGACGCTCGCATCCCCTCGTGGCCCATCGAGATCCCGTCCGAGACGGCGATGGTCACGAACTCGATGGGGAATCCTCCCGCCTCCCGGACCCCTTCCTTGGCGTGGTCGGCCAGCACGTCGAGGGGCAGGTTGCAGGGCGTCACCTCGTTCCACGAGGACGCCACCGCCACCTGGGGCTTCTCCCAGTCGTCGTCGGACATCCCGATGGCGCGCAGCATCGCCCGCGCCGGGGCGCGGGCAGGCCCGTCGGTGACCTCGTAGCTGCGGATCTTCATCCCATGGGGACCTGCGTGACCGGCTGTCCCCTCCTGGCGGTCGGGCATGGCCGCCAGACTACGGCCCCGCGGCGAGCCCTTCGTCCGGAGCCGCCGGTGCGATCCACTCCCACTGGCCTGGCCCGCCCCGCAACTCGTAGCCCTCGTAGGTCTTCATCTGGTGATGGAACCGGCAGATCCGGGCCAGGTTCCAGATCACCGTCGGCCCGCCCTTGGCGAAGGGGATCTTCCAGTGGTCGATCTCCAGGCTGACTGCCACGTCGCACCCCGGGATCACGCAGACCGGGTCCCTGGCCTCGAGGGCGGTCTCGACAGCGGCCGGCACGGTGCGGCCGATGTGGCAGACGGTTCTCACGTCGACCCCGTCCTTGATGACAAGCTTGGCGGTGGCGTCGCCGACCACGTCCTCCAGCACGGCGAGCGGCACGACCCCGACGCCGGGCACCTCGCAGACCTCACCGGGCTCGAGGCGGCCGCGACGGATCGACTCGACGTTCACGTGGTAGACGACGCCGGGGGACCTGCGCCGCCCACCGGTGAGCCCCTGGAAGGTGTCCAGGCGGACGTCGCCGGTGACGAGTGCCACGAGGGCGTCGGCCTCGTAGGCGGCCTGCGACTCCTCCGGGCCCTTCGCCTTGATGGCCTCCTCGGCCACGAACATGGCCCTGCCCTTCACGAGGGCCACTACGTCGGCTCCGGCGTCGGGGGTCAACTT
>JAGWNV010000159.1 GCA_028872975.1 Acidobacteriota bacterium | reverse complement strand
GCCAGCCCTTCTCGCGCTCGTGGCGCCACCGGAGCTCGGCGGCCACTTCGTCGTGGCCGTCGGCGTAGACGTCGGCCTCCACCTCGACGACGTCCCCCGTCTCCCGCTTGGCCGGGAACCGCCCGCCGTCCACCTGGGGCCGGATACCCTCGACGACGGCGCGGGCGCGCCCACGGACGCCCTGGAGCGGTGCGACGGCGCCGACCGGGGCCGCCGCTCGTGGCTTCTCCGCCGTGGACCGCTTCGCCGACCGGTCGCCGGCGCGCGTCGGGGACATCGAGCGCCGCCCCACCTTCCTTGTCGCTGGGCTCCCGCGGTCGCCCGTCCTCGTGCCTCGCCGGCTCCCTACCCCCGTGCCGACCGTGCTACACGGGACGCCGCTCCGGGGGGCGCAACGCACGCGCAACAGCGTGGGCGTCTCGGCGCCGGCCGACGGAGGCGGCGCCCGGGCGGTCCCGGGCTCAGAGCCTCACGACCCGTCCTCGGTGGGCGCTCAGCCGCGCCGCGTCGAGGACCTCGAGGACGTCGAGCGCCTCGCCCGCCCCGACCGGCGCCGGTCCGCCAGTCACGAGGGCGTCCACCACCTGCCGGTAGAAGGCGGGCCAGTCCCCGCGCTCGCTCGGCACCGGCGTGGCCGGGTGGGTGGCGTCGTCGCCCCGGTGCAACGCGCCCCACCGCTCGGCCGGCTCGACGCCGAAGCCGGGGGCACCGGCCTGCATCCCGGCACGGAGTGCGGCCTCCTGCCCGTCGAGGAAGGGGGCCACGAAGGCACCCTCCGAGCCGAGGACCCGCAGGCGGGGACCGGGGGCGGCGGCCAGGGCACCGGCCCAGAGGTGCGACCGGACGCCGGCTCGGTGCTCGAGGGCGAGAAAGACGTCGTCGTCGGCGCCGCCCCGTCTCGCCGCCACCTCGCCGTAGACCGAGGCGACGGGGCCGAAGAGGTCGAGCGCCTGGTCGACGAGGTGGACCCCGAGATCGAGGAGCACCCCAGCCCCGGTCCCGGGGACCTCGCGCCAGGCGCCCGGGGAGGGCGCCGGGCGCCAGCGCTCGAACCGGGACTCGTAGCGGAGGACCCGGCCCAGGGTGCCTTCGGCGAGGAGCCGCCGCAGGGTCAGGTGCTCGGCGTCCCAACGCCGGTTGTGGAAGGGGAAGAGCCCGAGCCCGCGCTCGGCGGCCAGGACGGCGAGCGCCGCGCCCTGGCGACGGTCGGGCCCGAGGGGCTTCTCCATCACCACCGGCAGGCCCCGGCGAAGGGCGGCGGCCCCGAGGCCCCGGTGGGTCGCCGTCGGGGTGGCGACGACGACGAGGTCGTGGCCCTCGGCTCGCCACAGCTCCCCAGGGCGCTCCAGGAGGGCGACCCCGGGCAGGTCCTGTGCCGCCTGGGCCCGCCGGCCGGCGTCGGCGGTCACCACGGTGACCACCTCGATGCCGGGCTGGGCCCCGATCAGGGGCCGGTGGAACCAGCGCCCGGCGAGGCCGTAGCCGACGAGGGCGGCCCGCAGCGGCGCACCGGTGGGGGTGGGGACCTCCGGCCCGGGCTCAGCGGACGCCGCTGGCGACGGCACGTCTCCGGCTGAGGGCGTCGATCAGGACCGCCGCCATGAGGACGCCACCGGTGACGATGAACTGCCACTGGACCTGCAGGCCCATGAGGTACAGACCGTTGTTGATGCCGCCGATGACGAGCCCGCCGAGGATGCCGGCCGACACCTTGCCCCGGCCGCCGAGGAGCGAGGTGCCTCCGATGACGGCGGCGGCGACGGCGTAGAGGACCAGCTGGCCGCCGTTCACGTTGTTCGACATCCCGCCCAGGTAGGAGGCGTAGAGGAGCCCCGCCACGCCGGCGGTGACGGCGGCCAGGACGAAGGCCATGGTCCGGATGCGGGCCACATTGACGCCGGCTCGGCGGGCAGCCTCGGCGTTCCCCCCGATGGCGTAGAGGTAGCGGCCGTAGCGCATCCGCGACAGGAGGAAGGTCCAGACGGCGAGCACGCCGAGCACGATGAAGATGGCGTAGGGGACCCCGGAGAGCACACCGATGTTGGCCCGGTTCAGGTTGCAGATGATGACCACCACCACGCCGGCGGCGGCGATGACCCCCATCTTGATGAGGTTGACGCTGAGCGGGGGGGCCACCAGCCCGGCCCGGCGGCGCCGGGCGTCGCGCAGGATCGTGAACAGCCCGAGGAGGCCGACCACCACGGCCATGGCGATCCATCCCGTGACCGGGCTCACGTGGCCCCACATGAACTGGTAGAGGGCGTGGAGGTTGCCCGACTTGCCGTTCAGGCTCGGATAGCCCGAGAAGGGGCCGATGGCGAGGAGCAGGAGCATGGCCCCGTTCAGGATGAGCAGGCCGGCCAGCGTCACGATGAACGACGGGATCCCGAGCCTCGACACCAGCGACCCCTGGATGAAGCCGATAAAGGCACAGCACAGGAGGGCAACCACCACAGCGGGCTCCCACGGCCAGTTGCCCGATGCCGGCTCCACGAGCTGGATGGCGATGACGGCCCCGACCGGCCCGAGGTAGCCGAGCGACAGGTCGATCTCGCCGAGGAGGAGCACGAAGATCTCGGCCATACCCAAGGTGATGTAGACGGCGCTCTGCTGGAAGAGGTTGACGATGTTCCCCGCCGTGAGGAACGAGTGGTTGGGGCTGATGATCTGGAAGACGATGACGATGGCGACCATGCCCACGAGGACGGGGAGGAAGCCGCTGTCGCCGCTGCGGATCCGCACGAGCCGGGCCCGGAAGTAGTCCCCGAGGGACTGGGCGATGATCTCGGCGGGGACGAGGGGTGCCGCCGCCTCGGGGGCGGCGGTCAGGTCGACGAGGTGCTCGGCGTCCTCGTCGCCGGGCGGGTGGAGGGCCGGGTCGGGGTCGGGGGTGGCCATCTCAGCTCCCCGCCACGTCGGCCCGGCCGGCGCCGACGCCGGTCAGTCCCTTGCCCCCGGTGGTCATGTACTCGACGACGCTCTGGCGGTCGAACTTGGAGGCGTCGTCGTGGACGGCCATCCGCCCCAGGTAGAGCACGGCGATCCGGTCGGCCACGGCGAAGACGTCGTTCAGGTTGTGGGAGATCACGATCACCGCCAGGCCCCGGTCCCGGAGGCGCCGGACGAGCTCGAGCACCATCGCCGTCTGGCTCACCCCCAGGGCGGCCGTCGGCTCGTCGAGCATGACCAGCTTGGAGTTCCACATCACGGCCTTGGCGACGGCCACCGACTGGCGCTGGCCACCGGAGAGCGAGCCGACGGGTTGGCGGATCGACCGCACCGTGGTCACCCGGAGCCCGGCCAGGGTCTCCGCCGCCGCCCGCTCCATGTCGTCCTCGTTCAGCATCCTCCGGCGCAGCCGCTCCCGGCCGAGGAACATGTTCTGGACGATGTCGAGGTTGTCGGCCAGGGCGAGGTCCTGGTACACGGTCTCGATGCCCAGCCGGGCGGCGTCGTGGGCATTGCGGATCCGCACCGGCCGGCCTTCCCAGAAGATCTGCCCCCGGTCGGGCTCGTGGGTGCCGGCGATGCACTTGATGAGCACCGACTTGCCGGCGCCGTTGTCGCCGCAGAGTGCCGTGACCTGACCGGCGGGGACGTCGAGGTCGACGTCGGCCAGGGCCTGGACGGCACCGAAGCTCTTGGAGATCCCCCGGAGCTTCAGCAGAGGCTCGCCTGCCGGCGTGGCGTCGCTCATCGTCCCCCTCGCACCGCGTCACCGGAGCCCCAGAGCGCGGCTCGTGTGCGATCTCCAGCGTACGACATCTCACCTCCGATGGCGCGGCTCCGGACGCGGGACCGCCGCCGCTCGGAGGCGGCGGCGGTCCCCACGCTGACGTCTGTCGGACGACCGGCTACGGCGTGATGCCGGCGCCGCTGCAGACCGAGGCCCCCACGGCGCTGCACAGCGCCGAGGCGTCGATGAACTTGTCGGAGATGACCGTCGAGTTCATGTTGGAGGAGGTCACCCACACCGGGGTCAGCAGCACGGCGGGCTGCGTCGAGCCGTTCACACCCGAGGGCGGCGACGTCGTGGAGTTCAGCAGGGCCGAGGGCGGGGTCTTGCCGGCCCGGAGGATGGTGGCCAGGGAGACGGCCGCCTGGGCCTCCTTGTAGACCGCCTTGTAGACGGACCCGCACTGGTAGCCCTGGAGGATCCACTCCATCCCCTGGAGGGTGGCGTCCTGTCCCGTGGTGGGGACCTTCTTCGGCCCCACGCCGGAGTTCTTGAGGACGCCGATCACGGCGTTGGCCAGACCGTCGTTGGCCTCGACCGTGGCGTTGATGTTGGAGTGGGCCGTGAAGGCCTGCTGGAAGACCGTGGCGCCCTTGGAGTTGTCCCACCCGGGGGCGATCTGCTCGCCGACCAGGGTGAAGCCTTGGCTGTTGGTGGTCCCGGCCGTGAGCGGGGTCTTCTGCTGGTTCCAGATCACCGAGTTGTAGCCCTGGGCGAAGGACACGGCGTTGGGGTCGGTGTCCTCACCGCCGCTCAGCTCGAAGACCTGCGGCTTGCTCACGTTCCAGCTGGAGACGCACTGGACGAAGCCCTGGCCGATGAGCTTGCCGACCTGGACGTTGTCGAAGCTCACGTAGTAGGTCTTCGTGCCCGTGAAGGTGGCCCGGTCGTAGCTGATCATCGGCACGCCGTGCTGCTCGGCGAGCTGCTGGATCTGCGAGCCGACCGTCGAGTCGAGCGGGTCGACAACCAGGACCTTGGCGCCGGCCGTGATGTCCGCCTGGGCGTCGGCCAGCTCGGTGGCGTCGACTCCCTGGGCGTTGTCGATCTTGAAGTCGCTGGCGGAGTACCCGGCCTGCTGGAACGCCTTCTGCAGGTACGGCAGGTCGAAGTTCACGTACCTGGTGGAGGACGTCGTGTCGGGCAGGATCACGCCCACCAGGCCCGAGCCGGCCGCGGTCAGGTTCTTCAGCTTCGGCATCTCGGTGAAGTTGACGTTGAACGAGTTGATGCTCAGGTCGGAGGGGATCTCCGACGACGCACCCCCGCTCGTGGTCGTGGTCGTGCTGTTGTTGTTGCTGCTGCACGCGGCGGTGAGCCCCGCCAACGACAGCACCGCGACAACGACGCCGAGCCGACGCATTCGACCGACGTTCCGGACGAAGTCCATGGTGTCCTCCCAGTCCCCTGTCTCACCCGTGGCGGGTCGCCGACGAGCACGTGCCGCTGCGCCGCGCACGTTAACTCGCACGTTACGGAATGGCAACGATCTCCCCCAGGGTCCGAAGTCCCTAAGCAACGGCCATTCGGCGGTGCGATACCTCGTCGTGTGCACGGGGCGCCGGGCCGGTGACCGGCCCGGTCAGTCGACCACGACGCGCAACGGAAGGTGGTCGGAGCGTCCGGCCCACACGACTGCACCGTCGAGCACGGCGACACTGTCTGTGGCGAGGACGTGGTCGATCTGGAACAGCCGCCGCCACGACGGCCAGGTGCGGCCTACGACCGCTCTCCGCCATCCCGGGAGGAGTAGCGACAGGGGCGGCCCCCACAGGTTCATGTCCCCGAGCAGCAACCCCCGTTGCTCGCGGCCGGGGAGGAGCCGGGCCAGGCGCCGGATCTGGACCGGGGAGCCGTGCCGGAGGTGCGACATGTGCGTGCCGGCCACGCTGAGCGGCGCGTCGGGCCCCTCCACTACGGTCCGGAGCGCGATCCGCCGGACCCCGTCACCGGGCAGGCTCCCGAGGTCGAGGACCTCCACGGGACCGGTCGGCACCCGCGCCAGCAGCGCCAGGCCGATGGTGCCCCGCTGTCCCACCCGTCGCCGGAGGGCCGGGGCGCCGGTGCCGCCCTCCCTGACA
The DNA here is from genome assembly GCA_028872975.1 of Acidobacteriota bacterium. Taxonomy (GTDB): domain Bacteria; phylum Actinomycetota; class Acidimicrobiia; order Acidimicrobiales; family UBA8190; genus UBA8190. The sequence goes on along the minus strand of JAGWNV010000159.1, from coordinate 412 downwards.
CCCGCCCTGCGCCGGCGGCGTGCCTCGACCCTGACCCCCACCCCGAGCCGGGTCCGGTCGAGCGGCCCCCAGGAGCTCGGGGCCGCGGTGACCGGCGGGTAGAGCCGGACCATCGCCGCCGGCACATAGGTGGCCCGGTAGCCGAGCCCCGCGGCGATCCGCTGGGCGAGGCCTTCCTCGTCGTCTGGGACCCAGACCTCCTGGAGGACGAGGACGTCGGCGTCGAGCGACCGGCAGGCCTCGAGGACGTCGTAGGGGCGTCCCCAGCCGTCGACGCCTGCATGGAGATTGAAGGTGGCGACGCTGAGCGGGGACACAGGGCGGCGAGGCTACCCGGCGTGCCGGATGCTCAACCGGGACGCGACCTGCGCCGATATCGCGGAGGTGACCGAGCCGGAGGGGCGCCCCGGCA
>JAGWNV010000158.1 GCA_028872975.1 Acidobacteriota bacterium | reverse complement strand
CCGCCGTGCCACCGCCGCCGATCCCGCCTTCCGCGTCCCGAGCGCGGCGGAGTTCGCCGCCGCGCGCGACGCCGTCGCCGACGGCCTCGGCCCCGCCCAGACCCGGGGCCACGAGCGGCCCGTGTCCGCCCGCCGGCCCCCGAGTCCCCGGGGACGGCGCCGGCTCGGGCTCGTCGCCGGCGCGCTCGTCGCCGGCCTGGCCACCCTCGTGGCGGTGGGCGCCGTCACCGGTCACCCCGGCGCCGTCTTCGGGCCGGGCCGGGCCGCACCTGCGTCGACCGGGCCCCCGGCGGGAACGCCCGTCTCGACGAGGGGCTGGGCGGCGGTGACCGCCCCCGGCCCCGGCGTGCTCGACCCCGCCGGCGCCGCCAGCCTGCCGGGCGCCCCGACCGGGCCCACGGAGGGACTGCTCTCGTGTCCCGACGAGGCCTTCTGTGCCGCCGTCGTCCCCGCCGTGGGCACGTCGCCCGGATCGCCGGTGATCGACACCTCCCACGCCGGGACGTGGACGGCGACGCCCGCCCCCACCGCCGGTCTCGACCCGCCCGCCTACGCCGGCGGACCGGGAGCCCCGGTCGAGCTCGATGCGGTGTCCTGTCCGGTCGCCGGATGGTGCGTCGCCGCCGGCCGGTACGACGATGCCGGCGGCGGGTCCGACGGCCTCGCCGTGACACTGTCCGACGGGACCTGGACCCCGGCGACCGTGCCCGGCGCCACGGGCCTCGATCACGTGGCGTGCGCCTGGGTGGGGTCCTGTGTGGCGATCGGGCGCTCGGCCTCGTCGGCGGCGCTCTGGACGCTCGGCCCGGGGGGCTGGGCGCCGGCCTCCCCCGACGCCGCCCTCGACGTCGCCGGCAGCGCCGTCCCGAGGCTCAGCGACGTCTCCTGCGGCGAGGCGGGCAGATGCGTGGCCGTCGGGCACACCTACTCGGCCACCGGGACCGAAGAGGCCCTCGTCGAGACCGAGACGGGGGGATCCTGGCGCCGGACCGTCGTGGCGGGCCGGGGTGACGGCGCCACGGCGTCGCTCGACGACGTCTCCTGCGCGGCGACCTCCTGCGTGGCGGCGGGCGGCACCGAGGCGGCGGACGGCTCGCTTCGCCCCCTCGTCCTGATGCTCCGATCTGGGACCTGGCGGACGGCGCCCGTGCCGACCATCGGCCACCGGCCAGGTGTACCGCAGTGGACCTACCTCACCTCGGTCTCCTGCGCTTCGGCCCGGCTGTGCGCGGTGACGGCCTGGTCGTATGCCCGTGCCGACGGGGAGCGGATCCGCGGGTTCCTGCTCACCGAGGTCGGGGGCCGCTGGCGCGCCCAGTCGCCGGCCGTGGCGGGCCTCGCCCCGGCGGCGGCCCCGGGGCCCGACCTCGTGCCCTGGTCGGTGTCCTGCACCGGTGCGGCATGCGTGGCGGTGGGCGGCTACCAGGACGCCACCGGCGCCGAATACGGGCTCGTGGAGACCTTCCGGCACGGCACCTGGCGCGCCGCGACCGCCCCCACCGCCGGGCTCGTCCCCGGCGCCGGGGCCGACCCCCGCATGGACCTCGAGGCGGTGTCGTGCCCCGGGGCGCACTGCACCGCCCTCGGGACCTACGAGGACACCTCGGGCGCGGTGCGCGCCGTGCTGGCGCAGGGGGCGGGCCCGTAGGAGGGAACCGGGGGCACCCGCAGGTAGCGTCTCGGTCCCATGAGCGCATCGGGTGCCCCTGCCGCCGGCCTGTCACCCGAGGAGAGGGCCGAGCGGGCGGCCAGCTTCGGCCAGGCGGCGGCCCACTACGAGCGCTACCGGCCGGGCCCCCCGGAGGCGGCGGTGGCGTGGCTCATCCCCCGCCGGGTGGGCACCGTCGTCGACGTGGGGGCGGGCACCGGGGCCCTCACCCGCCTCCTCGCCGCCCGGGCCGAGCGCGTCGTCGCCGTCGAGCCCGACGAGCGGATGCGCGCCGTGCTGGGCTCGGTCGTCCCCGGCGTCGAGGTGGTCGAGGGCAGGGGCGAGGCCCTGCCCCTCCCGGCCGGGGTCGCCGACGCCCTGACGGCGTCGGCCTCGTGGCACTGGGTCGACCCCGTGGGCGGCCTGCGCGAGGCGGCCCGGGTGCTCAAGCCCGGAGGCATCGTCGGGGCCCTGTGGTCGGGGCCCGATCCCGACAGCGCCTTCATGGCCCAGGCGCGCGATCTGCTGACCGGCTCTGCCGCCGACACGTTGCCCGGGCCGGCGGGGACGCTCCGCGGGGCGGCGGCCCGCGCACCGGCCGACCAGGTCCTGCGGATCCCCGAGGGCCTGCCCTTCTCCGAGCCCGAGAACGAGGTCTTCCGGTGGGACATGGGGCTCACCGCCGACGACCTGGTGGGCCTGCTCGGCACCATGAGCTGGGTCATCCTGATGGACGAAGGGGCACGCGCCTCGCTGTTCGCCACCGTGCGCCGGCTGCTGGGCGAGGTCCTCGGCGTGGAGGGGGCGGTCACGGTCGAGGTGCCCTTCCGCTGCGACACCTACCGGTCGCGGCTGCTCGGCTGAGCGCCGGCTACGGCTCGCCCTTCCCGCCGACACGGACGAACACGGTGAGGGCCAGGATCACGACGGCCACGCCCGTGCCGAGATAGAGGACGTCGCGCCCGCCTCGGAAGTCCACGACCACGTCGACGAAGCTCACCGCCGACACCAGCACGATCATGGAGATGACCCGGGCCTTCAGGTCGTTCAGGTCCCGGATCACGAGCCACGCGGGCAGAAGGGCCCGGCCTCGCCGGGGCGCCTCCGGGGCGAGGAAGAGCTCGAAGAGGCCCACGGCGGCGATGAGCAGGGTCACCCCCACCAGGAACAGGTCGATCAGCACGACGAAGAGCCCGATGTTCCTGCCGATCGGGAAGGGGTGATCGACGATCGAGCGGATCGAGTCGACGAAGTAGGCGACGCCGTAGACGAAGGCCCCGAGGGCCCCGACCAGGAGGGTCACCACCGGGATGCCGACGGCGAACCGGGCCCCGCCGAGGACCGTCTCCGAGGCGGCCCGCAGCCGCTCCGCTCGCTCCTCGGCCGGTCCGGTCACCGGCACCACCTTCGCGCGACGAGCGGCTCAGGCCACGCCGGAGCTGGCGCCCTCGAGGGCGGGCTGGAGCCGGCGGAGCCGGCGCCGGAGGCGGTCGCCCCCTTCGGCGGCCTGGAGGGCGTCGAGGACGGCCTGGACGAGCTGCTCGTCGACGTCGTGATCCTCGGCGTCGAAGACGCGCTCGATGAGCGTCTCCACGGGCTTCTCCCGGGGTCCGGGCGCGGCGAGGGCGGTGATCCCCGCCACGAGGGGCCGGGCCAGCGATCGCCGGACGGCGCCGTCGTCGCGCAGGAGCAGCTCGATCTCGTCGACGGCCACGGGGTGGCCGAAGAGGAAGCCCTGGAACTCCTCACAGCCGCGGGTGTCGAGGAACTGCGCCTGGCTCTCGGACTCCACGCCCTCGGCCACGACCTTGACCTTCAAGTTGTGGGCCAGGGAGATGATGGCCTCGACCAGGCTGTCGCCGAGGACGGTGCCGATGCCCTGGACGAAGGACCGGTCGATCTTCAGGCTCTCGATGGGGAGGCGGGCCAGGTAGGCCAGCGCGCTGTAGCCGGTCCCGAAGTCGTCGATCGAGCAGTGCACGCCCATGTCCCTGAGCTTGAGGAGCTTCTCCCGGGCGGCGTTCTGGTCGCCGAGGAAGACGCCTTCGGTGACCTCGAGCTCGATCATCGACGGGTCCACCTTCTGCTCGGCCAGCACCGCGGCCACCACCGACTCGAAGTTCCCGGTCATGAGCTGGCGCGGGGAGAGGTTGACGGCCACCGGCACCGGCGGCGCCCCGGTCTCCTGCCAGGCGCGGGCCTGGCGGCAGGCCGTGTCGAGCACCCACTCCCCCATGGGCACGATGAGGCCGGTCTCCTCGGCCAGCGGCACGAACCCGGACGGACCGATGAGCCCGAGACGGGGATGGTCCCAGCGGACGAGCGCCTCGAGTCCCACCACCTGCAGGTCCCGGTCGACCTTGGGCTGGTAGTGGAGGCACAGCTCGTCGCGCTCGATGGCCAGGCGCAGGTTGGTCTCGATGGACAGCCGCATCTGCGACCGGGTGCTCATGTTGGGCAGGTACCGGCGCTTGCCCCCGCCCATGGCCTTGGCCCGGTACATGGCGGTGTCGGCGTGGTCGATGAGCGTCATGGCGTCCCGGCCGTCGGCCGGGAAGACGGCCACGCCGATGCTGGCCGAGACCACGAGCTCCCGGCCGTGGATGAAGAACGGCTCGTTCACCACCTGCAGGACCTTGTCGGCGACCGTGGTCCAGTCCCGCTCGTCGGCGATCTCGGGCAGGAGCACCCCGAACTCGTCACCGCCGAGACGCGCCGCGGTGTCCTCGGCCCGGAGCGTCTTCTCGAGCCGGCCCGCCAGGGCCTTGAGCAGCTCGTTGCCGATGGAGTGGCCGAGGCTGTCGTTCACGAGCTTGAACTGGTCGAGGTCCACGAACATGACGGCCAGCTCGGTGCCGGCCCGCTCGGCCCGGGCGATGGCCCGGTCGATGCGGTCCTCGAAAAGGGTGCGGTTGACGAGGCCGGTGAGGGCGTCGGCGTGGGGCCCGAGCTCGCTCTCGGTCCCGGGGCGGCGACGCGTCTCGAGCAGCGAGAGCGAGGTGAGGGCGGCGAGGCCGGCGACGCCAAGGACGACGGGCACCGAGAGCCGGGCCGACTCGGCGGCGCGCACGGCGAGGATCCCGGGGGTGGCGAGGACCCCGGCCAGGAGCACGGCGCCGGGCAGGCGCCCCGAGGATGCCGGGGCCTCCAAGGCGCCGTCGGGGTGACGGAGGACGGCGGCGGCGCACAGGACGCAGGCGCAGGCCCGCACGACGGTGACGCCGGCGGCCAGGGGCACCCGGCCTCCGGCGAGGGCGGCACCGGCCACGAGGGCGTCCACGAGGAGGAGGAACGACAGGCCGGCCACGAGGGCCCCGCCGTCGTCCTTCAGGGCGCGCTCTCCGAGGAGGCGCACCGCCGACCACGCCAGCCAGACGTCGGCGACGGCGACGGCGAGGGGAACGAGCTCGGAGGCGGGGCCCCAGCCGGCCCCCCGCGGCGCCACGAACAGGGTCCAGGCGGTGGCCCCGGCCACCCCCGCCACCATCGAGGCCTCGAGGAGCGGCGCCGCCACACCGTCGCCCGGCCGCCTGGTCCAGAGGGCGAGACCGGCCCCGCAGGCGGCCACACCGGCGAGCTCGCCGGCACCGAGCGCCGTCGATCCGGACCCGGCGCCCAGGAGGGTGCCGAGCAAGGTCCCCGCCGCCATGGCCACCATGGCGGCGGCCAGGATCCGGCGCCCCCCGTCGGTCAATCCCGCCACAACGGGCACACTAACAACAAACACAATACGTGGTCAAGCAAACACACACAGTTCTATCGCCAAAGGGTCGAAGGTCCCGCCACCGGAAAAGTCCAGCTCAGCGGCCTGCCGGGCGGAGGCTCAGCAGTTCCCGGCGCGGAGCGAGCACAGCTCCGGGGGCCTCGTCGACCACACGTTCTGGCCGGCGGTGTAGCTGACGGCCAGGTTCCCCTGGCCCGAGAAGCCCACGCTCCCCACCACCATCTGGGAGCAGAAATTGGCCGTGGTCCCGCACTCCCCCGCCACGGTGGCGGGCGTGCCCTTCACGACGAGGTCCCCACGCTGGGCGTACACCGTCCCGATGACGCTGAGGGCGCCGTTGCCGGTGAAGGTGAGCGCCGAGGTGTCGTTGCGGTCGTACCAGAGGACCATCCCCGCCCAGGCCGACCCGCCGCACGGGGCCGTCGTACAGGCCGAGAGCACCATGCCGGCCTGGCCGGTCACCGTGACGGCGCCTCCGGCCTGGCCCCCCGACGCACAGGCGACCGGCCGGGCGGCCGTGCCGCAGGTGAAGAAGACGGTCACGCCCCTGCCCGTCACGGCGGAGCCGGTGCCCCCGCCCCCGAGCGTCCCGGTCACGACGTACAGGCCGGGGCCGAGGGCGCAGGTCCCACCGATGTTGCGGTAGACGCCCGGCGACGCCGTGCCGCTGTTGCAGTCGGCCCGGGCGGTGAGCCCGCTGGAGTCCGGTCCGGCCGGCAGGCTGGCGAGGGGATCGACCAGCGGCGGCGCGCTCCAGTCCGGCGCCGGCGAGTACGTGCCCTTGGTGCACACCGTGCCGCCGGCGGAGACCTCGATGGCGGCGTCGGTCCCCGTCACGGTGACCTGCGACTGGGGATTGCAGCTCAAGGACCCGTTCACG
>JAGWNV010000157.1 GCA_028872975.1 Acidobacteriota bacterium | reverse complement strand
CGAGCTCGGGTTCGTCGATGTCGCGGTAGCACTCGAAGAACCGGCGGGGGATCACCATGCCGATCGACTGGCAGCACTTGGGGTCGGCGACGCGGCCGACCCGGCTGGAGACCTGCGCCATGAATTCCCGGTACTCGCTGAAGCCCGGTTCCCGGCTCGTCCACTGCCACCAGCGCTCCACCTCGCTGATCGGCCGCAATCCCGAGAGGAGCATGTCGCCGGGCTGCATGGGCGGGAGCCAACGCGACAGCGTGGCCGTGAGCACCATGTCCCACTGGGCCACGAAGACTGCGTCCCACGCCAGCCCCTCGCCTCGGTCGACGAACCAGCGGGTGAGGACGAGGTCGCCGTTGCGCCACTTCCACGAGGGATCCACGTCCTCGGGGTATGCCCAGAAATCGTCGAGGAGCGGGGCCAGGGTCCGGGCGAAGGTGGCCACGTGCTCGGGTGGGCCGCCGTACAGCCCGTAGATGGCCACCCCCGGGTTGTGCCTCCGGATGAGCCGGAGCCGGTTCTGGCACAGCGCCAGGTCGCGGTAGAACCAGAACACCACCGCGAGGCGCACCGGCCGAGCATAGCGACGGCGTCCTCGCGCCCCGGGCCATGACCACCGAGCCGTCCGGCGCCGTCTGGAGCTACTGGGAGGACCTGCCCGGCACCACCAGGCCCCCGTACCTCGACCTGTGCCTCGACACCATCAGGCGGCACGCGCCACCCCTCGAGGTCCGGTGTCTCGGGCCGGAGGAGGCGTTGGACGTCCTCCCCGGCATAGACGCCCGACGCTGGCGGAGCCTGCCGGCGCCGAACTACCGCTCGGACTACCTGCGATCGCGGGTCCTCCAGCGCTACGGGGGGATCTGGATGGATCCCGACACCGTGGCCCTGGCGCCGCTGTCGCGGCTGCTCGACGAGATCGACGGCACCGGGACGGTGTCCTTCGGTAGGGAGCTGGGGCGGTTCTTCGGCGGTCTGTGTGCCGCGGTGGCCGGCGCCGCCTTCGTCGACGACTGGGTGGCCGAGCAGGACGCCCGGCTGTCGGGGAGCGCCGACTGGTCGGCGCTCGGCTACGCCGCGCTGGCGCAGGACGTCACCTGGGCGGTGGCCCGCCGGGCGCCCTGGAAGGCCCTGCCCATGGAGCGGGTGGCCCCGGTGCCGTGGTACCAGTGGCGCCGGTTCCTGTCGCGTCTCGAGTCGCCCCGCCGGATCCTGCCCGAGGCCCCGCTCACGGTGGTGCTCTGGAACGCGGTGATGGCGCCGGTGCTGCGGGAGACCTCCACGGGCGACCTGCTCCGGAGCCGGACGCTCCTGGGGCGGCTCCTGCGCATCGGCCTCGGGACCTCGACGGTGACCGAGGAGGAGGACCTCTGGACGGCCATGCACGTCCTCGCCGACGTGCGGTTCTCGCGTCCCGGCCAGGGTGTGGAGCTCACGGCGCGACGCCTGGCCGGGCGCGTCGGCGGGAGGAGGCCGTGAACACCGCGCCCTCGCTCCGCGTCGAGGCGCTCGTCTCCGGCCGGCTCGCGGCGTCGAGCCGGTTCCGGGTGCTCCAGCACGTGGGGCCGCTCCAGCGCTTCGGGATCGAAGTCCATGCCGAGCCGCCCCGCATCTCGAAGTACGCATCGTTGCCACCCGCGGCCCGCCGGCACCCCCGCTTCGTCCGCTCGGCGAAGGTCGGCCTCACCGCCGCCAAGCTGGCCGTACGGCTGCCCCATGTGGCCCGGAGCTGGCGCGCCGACCTCAGCTGGCTCGAGCGCGAGGTCCTCCCGGGATCGGTGACCCTCGAGACCCTCCTCCACCGGCCGCTGCTGTTCGACGTCGACGATGCCATCTGGCTCCCCTCCTCCGCCCACGAACGGGCGGCGAGGACGGTGGCCGCCCGATCCGCCTGCGTCATGGCCGGCAACGATTTCCTGGCCGACTGGTTCTCTTCGGTGGCGCCCGACGTCGAGCGGGTGTGGACGGCCGTCGACACCGACCGGTTCACCCCCGGTCCGGCGCCCGAGGAGTTCGTCGTGGGCTGGACCGGGTCCGGGCACACCCTGCGGTTCATCGAGCGGCTTCGGGCTCCCCTCGCCCACTTCCTCGCCGTCGCCCGTGACGCCCGGCTCCTGGTGATGGCCGACGTCGCCCCCGATCTCTCGGGCCTCCCCGGGGACAGGGTCGACTTCGTGAAGTGGACGGCCGAGAACGAAGCCGCCGCGCTGCGGCGGCTCTCGGTGGGGATCATGCCCCTGCGCGACTCGGACTGGGGCCGGGGAAAGTGTGCGTTCAAGATGCTCCAGTACCTCGCCTGCGGTGTGCCGGCCGTGGTCTCCCCCGTCGGCCTGGGCGCCGAGATCCTGGCCATGGGCGACGTGGGCCTCGCCGCCCGCAACGACGACGAGTGGGTCGAGACCCTCCTCGCCCTGCGTGCCGAGCCAGATCGGGCCCGCCGCCTCGGGCTGGCCGGACGGGCACTCGTGGAGCGCCGGTTCTCGGTGCCGGTCATCGCCGGCCAGATCGCCAGTTGCATGCGCCGCCATGCCTGAGCTGCCGCACCTGCCGGACGGCCCGCCCCCAGCCTCCGGGGATCTTCCCGGCCTCGCCGTCGTGGTCGTCGCCTTCGGGGCGCCCGCCGCGCTCGAGCGCTGCCTGGCCGGGATCGGCGACAGGTACCCGGTGCTGGTCGTCGACAATTCGTCCTCGCACGAGGTGGCCGAGGTCGCCCGTCGCGCCGGTGCCACCTACCGCGACAGCGGGACGAACCTCGGCTTCGCCGCCGCCGTCAACCGGGCCCTCGACGTCCTCGGGCCGGCCTGCGGGGACGTCCTGCTGCTGAACCCCGACGCCGTGATCGCCGCCGCCGACGTGGAGAGGCTCCAGCGACGTCTCCGCGCTGCTGCGGACCTCGCCTGCGTGGCGCCCTCGCAACGCCGTCCATCGGGCGGCGAGGTGGCGGTGCGGTGGCCGTTCGCCACCCCGACGGACGCGTGGCGCGAGGCGGCCGGACTGGCCGGACGCCACCAGCGCTGGGACTTCGTCATCGGCTCGGTGCTCCTGCTGCGGGCCGAGGCGCTGGCCGACGTGGGCAGGCTCGACGAACGGTTCTTCCTCTACGGAGAGGAGGCGGACTGGGAGCGGCGGGCCATGGGCCGTGGCTGGCGGATCGGTTTCTGTCCCGAGGTCGGGGCGTTGCACGCGGGGGCCGGCACCGAGACCGACGAGGTCAGGCACCAGCTCCGCTTCCACGCCGGCGTCGAGCTGCACGTACGCAAGTGGCACGGGCGGGCGGGATGGCGGTCGTACCAGCTCGCCACCGTACTCACCGCGCTCCGCCGGGCCCCACGTGGCGGAAAGGACGCCCGGCGCCGTTCGCTCCGGCTCGCCGGCCTCTACGCGCGGGGCCCGGTCGCCCTGGCGAGGCGCGCCGGGGCGCTGCGCGAGGTGGGCTCCTCCTCCGGGGAGACCGGGTCGCCACAGTAGAATTCGGCTCCGGCTCGATCGCGGGGATGCCCGCGCTGGTGAGGGTGGGAGATGTCGGCAGGCGACGGGGGGAGTGCCGAGGCTGCAGCCACGCCCGCCGCGCCGTCCATCCGGCCGGCGACGGCCGGGGACGCCGCCGAAGTCGCCAGGCTCCACGCGACGTGCATCTCCGACGGCTTCCTCTCCAGCCTGGGAGAGGCGTTTCTCACCCGGCTGTACCGCCGGATGTCGACCGCGGAGGGATCCTTCCTCTTCGTCGCCGTCACGGAGGGAGGTGTCGCCGGGTTCGTGGCCGGCACCGTGTCGACCCGGGCACTCTTCTCCACCTTCCTGCGTCGCGACGGCCCCGCCGTGGTCCTGCACAGTGGTCTCACCATGCTTCGGTCCTGGCGGCACGTCCTCGAGACGCTTCGCCACGGCTCGTCCTCGCCCTCCGGCGCCCGTGCCGACGGTGAGCTCCTCGCCATCGCCGTCGGTCCCGCCTGCCGGCGGGAAGGGGTGGGGGCGCAGCTGGTCGAGCGCCTCCTCGGCGAGATGGCAGGGCGCGGGGCGCGTACCGTGGAGGTCGTTGTGGGCGCCGACAACGCAGGGGCCATCTCCATGTACCGGCGCGCCGGCTTCGTCGAGCGCCGGCGCCTCGAGCTGCACGCCGGGATCCCGTCGCTGGTCCTCGAACACGGCGGGCGGGCGCCCTCACCGTGACTCGTCCCGTGCTCGCCGGACTGGTGTCGTTGGCCGCCGCTTTGCTCTTGACTCCTCTTGCCATCGTGGTGGGACGCCGGGTCGGCGCCGAGGACCGACCCGGTCCGCTCAAGCCGCACGTCGTCCCCGTCCCGTACCTGGGTGGCGCCGCCGTCTTCGTCGCCGTCCTCCCCTGGCTGATCGCCGACGACGCCGTGCTCCTGGCGCCCCTCGGTGCGGCGCTCGTCCTCGGTCTCGTCGACGACCGGCGCGGGCTGCGTCCCGCCCTCCGCCTCGCCGTGCAGGTCGCCATCGGCGCAGCTCTGGCCGTCGTTCTCGGCACCCGGGTGCCCGGACCGGGCGGTGGGGTGCTGGTGGTGGTCGTCACCGTCCTCCTCGTGAACGGCGTCAACCTCGTCGACGGGCTGGACGGGCTGGCTCCCGGGGTGGCGGCGGTGGCGTGCCTCGGGTCCTCGGTGCTCCTCGGGGGCGCCCCGAGGGCGCTGGCCGCCGCCGGGGCGGGCTCCCTCGTCGGCTTCCTGGCCTACAACCGCCCCCCCGCCCGGGTCTATCTGGGCGACGGCGGCGCCTACTTCCTGGGGGCGCTGCTCACCGTGCTCCTCGCCTCGGCGTGGGCCCCGTCGGCCCGGTGGTCGACCAGTGCCGCCGCGCTGCTGCTCGTGGCCGTCCCCGCCGCCGAGGTGGCCTTCGCCGTGGCCAGGCGGCTCGGGGCCGGCCGGTCGGTGACCGGAGGCGACCGTCGCCATCCCTACGACCTCGTCGTGGCCCGGGGGTGGCCGGTGTGGCGGGCCTCGGCTGCCTACGTCGCCACGTCCGCCGTCCTGGCCGCCGTGGCCATCGCCGTCGCCCGGCTGGACTCCGTGGGCGGTGCCGTCGCCGCCGCCGTCCTCGCCGCCGGCGGGCTCGTCGGCCTGGCCCTGGCCTGCGGTGCTCTGTCACCCGGGGAGCAGCCCGCCCCGTGAGCCGCGTCTACCTCTCGCCCCCCGACGTGGGCGAAGCCGAGCGGCGCCTTCTGCTCGAGGCCTTCGACTCCGGATGGATCGCTCCCATCGGTCCCCAGCTCGACGCCTTCGAGCGGGAGCTGGCGACGCGGGTGGGGGTGCCCCGGGCCCTGGCCGTCTCGAGCGGCACGGCGGCGCTGCACCTGGCGCTCGTCCTCGTCGGGGTGGGGCCGGGGGACGACGTGCTCGTGCCGACCTTCACCTTCGTGGCCACGGCCAACGCCGTGCGCTACATGGGCGCCCGGCCCGTGTTCGTCGACTGCGAGGAGACGACCTGGCAGCTCGACCCCGCTCTGGTGGCGGCCGAGCTCGAGACGCGGGCGAGGCGCGGCCGGCTGCCCGCCGCCGTGGTGGCCGTCGACCTGTACGGCCAGACGCCCGACTACGAGCGCCTGGCGGCGGCGTGCGAGGCGCACGGGGTCCCGCTGGTGGAGGACGCCGCCGAGGCACTCGGCGCCACGTACCACGACGTGCCGGCCGGTTCGTTCGGCGCCGTGGGCGTCCTGTCGTTCAACGGCAACAAGATCATCACGACGAGCAGCGGCGGCGCCCTGGTGTCGTCGTCGGAGGCACTCGTGGACCGGGCCCGCCATCTCTCGACCCAGGCGCGGGAGAACGAGGTCCACTACGAGCACGTGGATCTCGGGTTCAACTACCGCATGAGCAACCTCCTGGCCGCACTGGGCCTCGCCCAGCTGCGCGACCTCGATGCGCGCATCGACCGGCGGAAGCGCATCAACGAGCGTTACCGCCGGGCGCTCTCGGATCGCCCCGGCATCGAGTTCATGCCCGTGGCGAGCTACGGGCGGCCGAACTTCTGGCTCACCTGCGTCCGGATCGACGCGGGCCGCTTCGGCGCCAGCCGGGACGAGGTGCGCCTCTCGCTCGAAGCCGTGGACGTCGAGGCGCGGCCCACCTGGAAGCCGCTCCACCTCCAGCCCCTGTACGCCGACGCACCGCGCCTCGGAGGTGGCGTGGCCGAGGCCATCTTCGCCGACGGGCTGTGCCTCCCGAGCGGGTCCGGGCTCAGCGAGGCGGACCAGCAGCGCGTCCTCGACGTCGTCGTGGGATGAGCGACGACGCGCCCCGCGA
>JAGWNV010000156.1 GCA_028872975.1 Acidobacteriota bacterium | reverse complement strand
GCCGGCCACCATGGCCGAGAGGTCGAGGGCCACCACCTTCTTGTTGCGGAGGCTCTCGGGGACGTCGCCCTCGACGATCCGGCGGGCCAGGCCTTCCACGATGGCGGTCTTGCCGACTCCGGGCTCTCCGATGAGCACGGGATTGTTCTTGGTGCGGCGCGACAGCACCTGGACGACCCGGCGGATCTCCTCGTCCCGGCCGATGACGGGGTCGAGCTTGCCCTGGCGGGCGAGCTCGGTGAGGTCGCGTCCGTAGCGCTCGAGGGCCTGGTACTGCTCCTCGGGGTTCTGGGAGGTGACCCGGTGGCTGCCGCGCACCTGGCGCAGGGCCTCGAGGAGCTGGTCGCGGCCCACGCCGAGGCTGTCGGCCATGGCCAGCAGCAGGTGCTCGACCGACAGGTACTCGTCGCCCATGTCCCGCCGCAGGCCGTCGGCGGCGTCGAGCACGTCGCGGCCCGCCCGGCTCAGGGAGACGCCGGCGCCGCCGTACGCCTTGGGGAGCGCAGCGAGGCGGTCGGCGACGGTGTTGCGGAGATGGGTGACGTCCACCCCGGCGCGCGCCAGGAGCGGCATGGCCAGGCCCTCGGGCTGGCCGAGGAGGGCGGCGAGGAGGTGGTCGGGGGTGACCTCGGCGTGGTGGCCGGCCTGGGCCAACTCGGTGGCGGAGGACAGGGCCTCCTGGGTCTTCAGGGTGAAGCGGTTGGGGTCGATCGGCATGGGTGGCTCTTCTCTGGTCGCGGTCTCTTGGTGTTGTCTCGTTTCCCCGGTCAGTTCTTCCGCTCGGCGCCGGTGGCGCGCCACAGGACGGTGGCCTGTCGCAGCGGCATGAGATCGCGGCGGTAGAAGCGGTGGGTCCGGTCGAGGGCTTCTCGGGCCTCGGCCCGGACCCGGTCGAGCTCGGCCCGTACCCGGTCGAGCTCCTGCTCGAGCTCGAGGACGCGCCTGGCGCCCTCCAGGTTCAGCCCCGTGGCCGTGAGGGAGGCGATGCGGCGGAGCCGGGCGATGTCCTCGTCGGAGTACCGGCGGTTCCCCCCGCCCGTCCGGGACGGGTCGACGAGGCCCTTGCGCTCGTAGAACCGAAGGGTCTGGGGGTGCATTCCCGCCAGCTCGGCCGCCACCGAGATGACGTAGACGGCGCGGGCGGTCCGGGTGGGGCGCGCCGGCGGGGCGCGGCGGGTCGGGTCCTCGGCCACGTCAGCTCACCCCCAGATGGGCCCGGGGGACCTCGGTGGAGACCCGGGCCAGCTCCTCGACGGCGGCCCGCTGCTCGTCGGTCAGGGTGGCCGGGACGGTGAGGTCCACGGTGACGAGGAGGTCGCCGGGCCCGCTGCGGCCGTGGCTGGGCACGCCCCGGCCCTTCACCCGGAAGGTCTTGCCCGGCGGCGTCCCGGGCGGGATGCGCAGCGTCACCTGGCCTTCCAGGGTGGGCACGGTGACGGTGGTGCCGAGAGCGGCTTCGGGATAGGTGATGGGGACGGTGATGGTGAGGTTCCGGGCCCGGCGGCCGAAGAGCGGGTGGGCCCCGACGTGGACGGTGACGTAGAGGTCGCCGGGGGGCCCGTTGGCCCGTCCGGCCTCGCCCCGGCCCTTCACCCGGATCCGCTGGCCGTCCTCCACCCCGGGGGGGATCCGGACCTTCACCTCCCGGGTCTGGGGCGTGACCCCGCTGCCCTTGCAGGTCCGGCAGGGCTTCTCGATCTTCGTGCCCCGCCCGGCGCACTCCGGGCAGACACGGCTCAGGGAGAAGAGCCCCTGGGGCTCGTCGAGGACGCCCTTGCCGCTGCAGCGGGGGCAGACGACCGGCGTCGTCCCCGGCGCTGCGCCCGAGCCCGAGCAGGTGGGGCAGCGTCCCTCGCCCTTCACGTGGACCCCGGTGGTGATGCCCCGCACGGCGTCCTCGAAGGAGAGGTACAGCTCGGTCTCGACGTCGGCCCCGCGCCGGGGACCGGCGGTGCGCTGGCGCCGTCCCCCGCCCCCGAAGACCCCGCCCAGGCCCCCGAGGAGGTCGCCGAGGTCGCCGAGGTCCTCGATGCGGATGTTCTGGCCCCCGGGGCCGCCGAAGCCGCCCGGGAACCCGCCGAAGCCGCCCATGCCCGCCGCCCCGAGCCGGCGGACCTCGTCGTACTCCTTGCGCTTGGCGTCGTCGCCGAGCACGTCGTAGGCGGCCGAGATCTCCTTGAACCGGTCCTCGGCGCCGGGGTTGGCGTCGGGGTGGTACTGCTTGGCCAGCTTCCGGTAGGCGCGGGTGATCTCCTTGTCGGTGGCCGTCGAGGACACGCCGAGCACGGCGTAGTAGTCCTTCTCGAGCCACTCCCGCTGGGGGGGCATCAGCCCTGCACCCGCACCATGGCCGGGCGGATCACCCGGCCCTTGTACCGGTAGCCGGCCCTGAGCACGTCGACCACGACCGGGCCCCCCGGCGCGCCGTCGCCGGCGGCGGCGGCGGCATCGGCATCGGCCGGCAGGTGCTCGACTGCCTCCTGGGACGTCGGGTCGAACTCGACCCCCCGCTCGTCGACGCGCTCGAGGCCCTCCTTGGCCAGGGTGTCGGAGAGGAGCCCGGCCGCCTGGAGCAGGGCCTTGCCCTCGGGTGACCCCTCGGCCTCGAGGTGGGCCCGGGCCAGGTCGAAGGCGTCGAGGACGGGCAGGAGCTTGCCCACGAGCCCTTCGGCGGCCCGCTCGAGCAGGTCCGTCTGCTGGCGGACCATGCGCTTCTTGTAGTTCTCGAAGTCGGCCTGGACGCGCCGGAGCATGTCGAGGTACTCGTCGCGCTCGCGCCGGGCCGTGTCGAGGACGGCGTCGAGGTCGCGCTCGACGGCCTCCTCCGCCTCCTGGGCGGCGCCGACGACGGGCGCGCCGTCGGAGGTGTCCCCGTGCTCGGAGCTCCCTCCGGTCATGCCCCGGGCTCGTCCACGATCTCGGCGTCGACGACCTCGTCGTCCGAGGGGCCCGACGAGCCGCCGGCGCCGTCACCGGCACCCTGCCCACCGCCACCGGCGGCGGCCGAGGCGGCCGAGGCCTGCTCGTAGAGCCGCTGGGTGAAGCCGTGGCTGGCCGTCACCAGGGCCTCGGTGGCCGACTTGATCCGCTCGACGTCGGTCCCGGCCAGGGCCTCCTTCAGGTCCTTGAGGGCCGCCTCGACCTTGTCCTTCTCGTCGCCCTGGAACTTGTCGCCCTGGTCGGCGATGAGCTTGTCGGTCTGGTACACGAGGGTGTCGGCGTTGTTGCGGACCTCGGCCTCCTCGCGCCGGCGCCGGTCGTCCTCGGCGTGGGACTCGGCGTCGCGGACCATCCGGTCGATGTCGTCCTTGGCCAGCGAGGACTGGCCGGTGATGGTCATCGACTGCTCCTTGCCGGTGGCGGTGTCGCGGGCCGAGACGTGGACGATGCCGTTGGCGTCGATGTCGAAGGTGACCTCGATCTGGGGAATGCCCCGGGGGGCCGGGGGCAGGTCCACGAGCTGGAACTTGCCGAGGGTCTTGTTGTACATGGCCATCTCGCGCTCGCCCTGGAGGACGTGGATCTCCACCGACGGCTGGTTGTCCTCGGCGGTGGTGAAGACCTCCGAGCGCTTGGTCGGGATGGTGGTGTTGCGCTCGATGAGCCGGTGCATGACCCCGCCCTTGGTCTCGATGCCGAGCGACAGGGGGGTGACGTCGAGGAGCAGGACGTCCTTGACCTCGCCCTTCAGGACCCCGGCCTGGATGGCGGCACCCACGGCCACCACCTCGTCGGGGTTCACGCCCTTGTGGGGCTCCTTGCCGGTGAGGGACTGGACGAGCTCCTGGATGGCGGGCATCCGGGTGGAGCCGCCCACCAGCACCACGTGGTCGATGTCGGACTTCGACAGCCCGGCGTCGGAGATGGCCTGCTCGAAGGGTCCCTTGCAGGCGTCGACGAGGTCGTGGGTGAGCTCGTTGAACTTGGCCCGGGTCAGCTTGAGGTCGAGGTGCTTGGGCCCTTCGGAGGTGGCGGTCACGAAGGGCAGGTTGATCTGGGTCTCCTGCACCGAGGAGAGCTCGATCTTCGCCTTCTCGGCCGCCTCCTTCAGGCGCTGGACGGCCATCTTGTCGACGGAGAGGTCCACGCCCTCGGTGTTCTTGAACTCGGTGACCAGCCAGTCGATGACCCGCTGGTCCCAGTCGTCGCCGCCGAGGTGGGTGGTGCCCGAGGTGGACTTCACCTCGAAGACGCCGTCGCCGATCTCGAGGATCGAGACGTCGAAGGTGCCGCCGCCGAGGTCGAAGACGAGGACGGTCTGGTCCTTGGACTCCTTGTCGAGCCCGTAGGCGAGCGCGGCGGCGGTGGGCTCGTTGATGATGCGGAGCACCTCGAGGCCGGCGATCTGGCCCGCCTCCTTCGTGGCCGTCCGCTGGGCGTCGTTGAAGTAGGCGGGGACGGTGATGACGCCTGGTTGACGGTGTCGCCCAGGTACGCCTCGGCGTCGCGCTTGAGCTTCTGGAGGATCCGGGCCGAGATCTCCTGGGAGTTGTACTTCTTGCCGTCGATCTCGATCGACCAGCTCGTCCCCATCTCCCTCTTGACCGACCGGATGGTGCGGTCGGGGTTGGTGATGGCCTGGCGCTTGGCCACCTCGCCCACGAGGACCTCGCCGGTCTTCGAGAAGCCGACGACCGAGGGCGTGGTCCTCGACCCCTCGGCGTTGGGGATGACGACGGGGTCCCCGGCCTCGAGCACCGAGACCACCGAGTTGGTCGTGCCGAGGTCGATTCCGACGGCCTTGGGCATGGGTGTTGCCTCCGAATTCCTGGGTGTCCGGACCGGCCCGCCCCGCGGC
Organism: Acidobacteriota bacterium; assembly: GCA_028872975.1. Taxonomy (GTDB): domain Bacteria; phylum Actinomycetota; class Acidimicrobiia; order Acidimicrobiales; family UBA8190; genus UBA8190. The sequence continues at coordinate 1,496 of JAGWNV010000156.1, read as the reverse complement.
ACCGGCGTGGATCTTCTTGCTTGCAGTGATTATAGCTATCTTGAGCCTGTTGGTATCAACATCGGTGCCGGTCCGGCCCATTCCCGCCGGCTGGGGATTGCACCGGGGCCGGGAGTAGGGTCGAGACCATGCCTGACCTGGTCTTCCTCCGCCATGGCCAGTCGACCTGGAACGCCGAGAACCTGTTCACGGGCTGGACCGACGTCGACCTGACCCCCAAAGGGGAGGAGGAGGCCCGAAGCGCCGGCCGGCAGCTCGCCGCCGAGCGGGCCGGGGGCCTCGAGCTCGGGGTCGTCCACACCTCGGTCCTCACGAGGGCGGTGCGGACCGCCAATCTGGCCCTCGACGAGGCCGGGCGGAGCTGGCTCCCGGTCCGGCGGCACTGGCGGCTGAACGAGCGCCACTACGGCGCCCTCCAGGGGAAGAACAAGAAGGAGACCTCCGTCGAGTTCGGAGAGGCCCAGGTCCGGCTGTGGCGGCGCAGCTACGACGTGCCCCCGCCCGTCCTCGACCCGGGCGACGACCGCCATCCGGCCCGCGACGAGCGCTACCGCGACCTCCCCCGCTCGGCGCTCCCCGCCACCGAGTGCCTGGCCGACGTCGTCCGCCGGGTGGTGCCCTACTGGGAGGACGCCATCGCCCCCGACCTCCGCGCCCACCCGGGGGTCCTCGTGGTGGCCCACGGCAACTCCATCCGGGCCGCCGTCAAGTACCTGAAGGGCATCTCCGACGAGGAGATCGTGAGCCTCGAGATCCCGACGGGGATCCCGTGGCTGTTCCGTCTCGACGAGGCCCTCGAGGTCACCGAGGACCGGTTCCTCGGCGACCCCGCCGAGGTGGCCGCCGCCGCCGAGGCGGTGGCCCGCCAGGCGTCGGTCACCTAGCTGTAGTTCCCAGTCACGTTGTTGACGGGAGCCTGCTCGCCGGGGGGCGGTTGCCGATCGCCGAGTGGGTTCTGGACCAGTTGTAGTCCTCCAGCCATAGCCGGAGGGCGGCGAGACGCTCGGCGTTGGTCCGATAGGGCCGGGCATAGGCCCATTCGTCGAGCATGGTGCGGTTGAAGCGCTCGGCTTTGCCGTTGGTCTGGGGCCGGTATGGCCTGGTCACGAGGTGGGTCCGCTTGCGGAGCTCGGCCTGGAACAGGCGGGACCGGGTGTAGTTCTTGGCGTTGTCGGTCATCACCTTCTCCACGGTGATCCCGTGGGCGGCGAAGAACTCGGTGGCCTCGGCCAGGAACTGGGCACACGTCTCGCCCCGCTCGTCGCCATAGGTCGCCACATAGGCGAAGCGGCTGTGGTCGTCGACGGCGACGTGCAGGAAGTCGTAGCCGCTGCCCCTCTTCTTGCGGGGCTTGCCCATCTGTCGGCCGTGGACCTTCCAGCCGCCGCCCTCGGGGACCCGGCCCAGCTTCTTCACGTCGATATGGAGCAGCTCGCCGGGCCGGGCCTTCTCGTAGCGGATGACCTTCCCGGTGCTGCGGTCGAGGCGGCTGAGCC
>JAGWNV010000155.1 GCA_028872975.1 Acidobacteriota bacterium | reverse complement strand
CCGGCTCCGGCCCAGCTCGGCGGCGATCTGCTCCACCGGGAGCCCGTCGAGGTACTTGAGGACGAGCACCTGCCGGTGCGTGGCCGGCATCCGCCCGAGCGCCCGGACCACCTCGTCGCGGCGCTCGAGCGCCTCGGCGTCGGGGTCGGCATCGTCCCCGGGCACGGCCCGCAAGCCGCTTCGTGCCAGCTCGGCCCGCCGCTCCTGCTCGTAGTGGCGCGCCAGTCGCCGGCGGGCGATGGCGCACAGCCACGTCGACAGCGACGCCTCCCCCCGGTACGAGGCGGCCGAGCGCACCGCCTCGAGGAGGGTCTCCTGGAGGAGGTCCTCGGCGGTCGTCCGGTCCCCGCCCACCCGGGCGTAGAGGTAGCCGTGCACGATCGGCGCCACCTCGTCGAGCAGCCGGCGGACCGCCTCGGGGTCGCCCCCGGCGGCGCCACGGAGGAGCTCGACGTCAGGGGTCTCGGTCTCCGAAGGCGCCGGCCGCCGCCGCCGCAGGGCAGGGGTCACGAGAAGGCCAACCACGTCCCCGGGGCCAGGCTGGCGAGGTCGCTCTCGAGGATCCCGGCGTCGGACACGGTGTAGAGCTTGTCGCCCACGACGAGTGCCCGTTGGACGGTCCCGCCGTAGGGCTCGTAGGGCGCCATGACGGCGGCACCCCCGGCGCCGACGCCGGCACTGCCCGATCCCACCGCCCCGGCACAGAACGTGCACGCCGGGACCCCGGCGCCGGTGGGCTGGATGACGCGGCCCTGCTCGGTGAGCCCCGAGCTTCCCGCCCGCCAGACGACGGCGCCCGAGAACGTCGAGCCCTGGGCGACGCCGGGGTCGACGGGGGTGCCGGCCGGCGGGGACACGAACTGCACCACCGGCAGGACGACGGTGCCGGTCGGGGCCCAGTAGAGGAGGGCGTGGGGGTCCTGCTGGGCCGCCGAGGTGGCGCCCGCCAGCACGTCTTTGGCCACGAGCGCCGGATGGGCCGGGTCCGAGACGTCGAAGAGCGACACCTGCAGGCCGTCGGTGCGCAGGTTCTCGTCCACGCTCTGGCCGACGCCGAGCACGAGGCCGTGCTCCAGGGGCTCGAGGAAGGACGAGTAGCCGGTGAGCGGCAGCTGACCGGCCAGCTGGGGTGCGGTGGGGTCGGAGAGGTCCACCACGTAGAGGGGGTCGGTCTGGCGGAAGGTGACGACGTAGGCGAGGGGGCCCACGAACCGCACGGCGTAGATCTTCTCGCCCGCACCGAGCCCGCTCACGGTTCCGATCGGGACGAGGGCGCCGTTCTCGGGGGCGAGGACCGTGACCCGGTTGTCGGAGACCGTGGTCGGCGCCGAGCCCTCGCCCGGTGGCGGCGTCGCCGATCCCACCGTCGTCGCCACCCGGAGGTCCCCCTGGTAGGCGGAGAGCGCGTACTGGCCGATGAGGGTGCCCGGCACCTGGCCCGACCCGACGTAGCGGGGGGCGGAGGGGTCGCTCAGGTCGAAGGCGTCGATGGCGGTGGTGTCGGGCGGCAACGATCCGCTGGAGGGTGTCGTGGCGACGATGCCCGGGGCCGGGACGTCCACGGCGGGCTCGGGCACCGGCTGGGCCGGCTCGGAGGTGGTGACGTAGAGGGAGCTGCCCCCGGCGTAGACCGTGGTGGCGTCGCCCACGACGGTGACCTCGGTCCCCGGCTGGTCGGAGGAGGGGTCGATGGGGACGACCCCGATGGTGTCGAGGCCGGAGGTGGCGCTCGAGGCGGTGTGCATGGCGGCCGCGCACGGCGCCGGTGTCGTCGTCCCGCTGGGCTCGCTCGTGACCGACGGGAGCCACTGCGCGGGGGTGGCGGCGGCCACGACGGCGCGGTTCTCTGCGGTCGCCGCCGACAGGGCCGCCTGCGAGCCGTCGGGCGGAGAGACGAAGGGCAGCTGCGGCGAGGACCGGACGACGAGCTCGACGCGGCCGGCCACGAGCCGGGCGTCGACCAGCGATCCCTGGACGTGGAAGGAGCGGGCCACGCTCGGGTGGGCGGGGTCGGAGAGGTCGACCACGACCGCCTCGGTGTCGGGGGAGGAGACGGCGGCGCCCACGACGACGGCATCGGCGCCCACCAGGAAGAGGCCCGTGGCCTGCACCGCCGACCCGAGAGACAGCGAGCCCACGAGGGAGGGGGAGGAGGTCACCGATGCCACCTGGAGGGTGTCGGTCGACCGCTCGAGGGCCACGAGGAGCGTGCCGTCGGTCTTGGCGAGGTCGGGCTCGTCGATGCCCTGCTCCTGGTCGTTGGTCGTGGAGAACCCCGGTGCGCTGCCGGCGTCGGGCGAGGCGCCGCCGGACGCCTGCGACGGCGTACCCGAGGTGCCCGCCGCCGGGGCCGCCTCGAGGGGCATGGCCGCCGTCGAGGTGCCGTGGTAGGTCCCGTCGGGGAGGGAGCCGCCCAGGCCGTAGGGACCGACGGCGGCGAGGGCCTCGGCGCGGAGCTGGTCGAGCATCTGGCCGCAGTCGGCGTAGGAGACGAGCCGGGCCGGTTCGGCCTCGGCCACCGGCGGGGCGGCCCTCCCCGGCCCGCCGCCGGCGTCGTGCCAGGCCACGGCACCGGCCGCCGTGCCCACCAGCACGACGCCCACCATCGTCCCCGACTGCCAGCGCCGAAGCCCCATCGCTGCCCACCTCCCACCGGCCCGCGGCCGGCTGCTCGGGGAGTTGGTGGGGGGTTCGGGGCCCTATCAACCGCGCCCGGTGCGCTTCTTCCGCTCCGTCCCGGCGGGGGCCGGTCCCGACGCGTCGCCGAGCAGGTACCGGGGCCCGGGTCCGAGGGTGGCCGCCCAGTCCCCGGGGTTCGAGAGGGCGCAGGTCCGAAGCGACAGGCAGCCGCAGCCGATGCAGGAGCTGAGCCCGTCGCGCAGTCCCTCGAGGAGGGCGATGCGCTCGTCGAGCCGGGCCCGCCAGCCCCGCGACAGTCGGGCCCACTCGGCCTTGGTCGGGGCCCGGTCCTCGGGCAGCCCGGACAGGGCCTCGGCGATCTCCTCCAGGCTGAGCCCCACCCGCTGGGCCACTCGGACGAAGGCGAGGCGCCGCAGCACGTCACGGCGGAACCGCCGGTGGCCGCTCTCGGCGCGCCGGGCGGCGATGAGGCCCTGGGCCTCGTAGAACCGGACCGCCGACGCGGCGAGCCCGGCCCGCTCCGCCACTTCGCCCACGCTCAACAGCTGCTCCACGGCACCGACCTCCGCGTCCGGTCGTCCCGACGCCCTCGGGGGCGCCGGCACTTGACTTCAAGTTCACTTGAACTTATACGGTGCCGGGGAGGATCGGCGCCTGGCCGGGAGGCCGGGGCGCCGGCAGCACAGAGGAGAGGGGGCTTCATGCCCGTCGCAGTCGTCACGGGGGCTTCGAGGGGGCTGGGCCGGGCGCTCGCCGAGGAGCTGGCCGGGAGCGGGTGGCGCCTCGTCGTCGACGCCCGGAACGCCGGGCCGCTCGAGGAGGTCGCCCGGCAGCTCGAGGCGGGCGGGGCGGTGGTGCGGGCCGTGGCCGGCGACGTCACCGACCCCGCCCACCGCCGGCTGCTGGTCGAGGAGGCCGCCGCCCTCGGGTCGCTCGACCTCCTCGTGCACAACGCCGGGGCGCTGGGCCCGTCGCCGCTGCCCAGGCTCGAGGCCCTGTCGCCGGAGGCGCTGGCGACGATGGCGGTGACGAACGTGGCAGCCCCGCTGGCCCTCGTGCAGGAGGCCCTGCCGCTGCTGCGGGCCCGGCGGGGCACCGTGGTGGCGGTCACCTCCGACGCCGCCGTCGAGGGGTACGAGGGATGGGGTGCCTACGGCGCCACCAAGGCCGCCCTCGAGCAGTTGCACCGGGTCCTCGCCACCGAGGAGCCCGACCTGCGCGTCGTCGTGTTCGACCCCGGCGACATGCGGACCCGGATGCACCAGGAGGCGTTCCCCGGCGAGGACATCTCCGACCGCCCCGAGCCGTCGGTGGCGGCTGCCGCCCTGCGCCGGCTGGTGGAGGGCGACGCCCCCGGCGGCCGGTACCGAGCCGGGGACCTCGCTTCCCCGGCGACGCCGGCGGAGGTGCCGGCGTGACGGCCCTCGTCGGGAGCCCACCCGTCGGGGCGCGAGGGGCGGCCGGCCGCCTCGACTTCGAGCTCCCCCCCGAGCTCGAGGCCTCCGAGCCGCCCGAGGCCCGCGGCCTCACCCGGGATGCCGTCAGGATGCTCGTGTCCCGGCGGGCCTCGGGCGCCCTCTCGGACCACACCTTCTCGATGCTCCCCGCCGTGCTCGGCGAAGGGGACCTCGTGGTCGTCAACACCTCGGGCACCATCCCGGCCGCCCTCGAGGGCCGGGCCGCCGACGGGACACCGGTCACCGTCCACCTCTCCACCCGGCTCGACGACCGGCGGTGGGTGGTCGAGCCCCGCCGTCCCGCCGGGGGCGCCAGCGAGCGGTGGACGGGCGGGTCCCCGCCGTCGAGGGTCGTCTTCGAGGGAGGGGGATCGCTCACCCTGGAGGCGCCCTACGGGTCGGCCGGGCGGCTGTGGACGGCCCGGCTCGAGGTGCCGGGCCGCCTGCTCAGCTGGCTGGCCGTCCACGGCGCGCCCATCCGGTACCGGCACGTGGCGAGGCCGTGGCCGGTGTCGAGCTACCAGAACGTCTACGTGACCGAGCCCGGCAGTGCCGAGATGCCGAGCGCGGGGCGCCCCTTCACCCCCGAGGTGCTCACCAGGCTGGTGGCCAAGGGCGTCGGCGTCACCCCCGTGGTGCTCCACACCGGCGTGGCCTCGCTCGAGGCCGACGAGCTGCCCTATCCCGAACGTCTCCGGGTCTCCCCGGTGACCGCCGAGCGGGTGGCGGCCACCCGCCGGGCCGGGGGAAGGGTGGTGGCGGTGGGCACCACGGTGGTGCGGGCCCTCGAGACGGCGGCCGGCCCCGGCGGGGGGGTCCGGCCCGTCGACGGCTGGACCGACGTGGTGATCACGCCCGAACGCGGGGTGCGGCTCGTGGACGGCCTGCTCACAGGCTGGCACGAGCCGGCGTCGTCACACCTGCTCATGCTCGAGGCCATCGCCGGCCGTGCCCTCCTCGAGGCCTCCTACCGTCACAGCCTCGCCGCCGGCTACCTCTTCCACGAGTTCGGCGACGTGCACCTGATCCTGCCCTACTAGCGGGTCAGGGCGTGAGCTGGTCCACCAGCCGGGCGCCCACGTCTCGGAAGGAGACGGCAAGGAAAGTTGGGCGAGATGTTTTCGCCACCGGGGTTGCCGGGTACGGGAGCGTCCACTGAGCGATCAATAGCCTGCGGCGGGGCAGGCCCGGACATTGCGGACGCGGACCGACCCATGACGGACACGCAGGCACGCCAGGACCAGCCGGGTCACGGGCAGGCCGGGTTCCGTCACGAGGCCTTCTTCTATTCCGGCGCCGACGACTTCGTCGGCGGCACCGTCTCGTTCGTGGAGGAGGGCCTGCGCGCCGGGCAGCCGGTCATGGTGGCGCTCGTCCCCGAGAAGCTCGAGCTCCTGCGCGGCGCCCTCGGCGACGACGCCGCCCGGGTCCTGTTCGCCGACATGCTCGAGCTCGGCCGCAACCCGGCTCGGATCATCCCCGCCTGGCGGCGTTTCGTCGAGGAGCACGGGGGCCACGCGACGCTGCGCGGCATCGGCGAGCCGATCTGGGCGGCTCGGGACGAAGACGAGCTCGTCGAGTGCCAGCGGCACGAGGCGCTTCTCAACATGGCCTTCGACGGGGGCCGTCCCTGGTCGCTCCTGTGTCCGTACGACGCCGGGGCGCTCGGCGCCGAGGTGCTCCACGAGGCGCGCCGCAGCCACCCCTATCTGGCCGAGCGCCACGGCGTCTCGGCCAGCGCCGAGTACGTCGCCAGCCCGGCCGTCTTCGACGGGCCGCTCCCGGAGCCGGCGCTCGTGGACGGGGAGCTGGCCTTCGACGGCGACACCCTCCGCCACGCCCGCGCCGTCGTCTCGCTGTGGGCCGCCGGCGTCCTCGGCGCGCCGCGCGCCGGCGACCTGGTGCTCGCCGTGCACGAGGTGGCGGCCAACAGCGTCCGCCACGGTGGCGGGTCGGGGACGCTGCGCTACTGGCGGGCCGGGGCCTCGGCCGTCGTCGAGGTCCGCGACGCCGGGCGCTTCGAGAAGCCCCTGGCCGGCCGGGAGATGGCACCCCCCGGCGACGAGAAGGGCCGGGGCCTGTGGCTGGCCCAGCAGCTGTGCGACCTCGTCCAGCTCCGGTCGTCGCCACAGGGCAGCGCCGTCCGGCTCCACGTGGACGGCTGACGCGTCTTCGAGCCGCAGGCGCTCGAGATCGGCCGGGGCTGT
>JAGWNV010000352.1 GCA_028872975.1 Acidobacteriota bacterium | reverse complement strand
GACACGCCGGGCCACGAGGCCTTCACCGCGATGCGCGCCCGTGGCGCCGAGGTGACGGACATCGTGATCCTGGTCGTGGCCGCGGACGACGGCGTCATGCCCCAGACCGTCGAGGCCATCAACCACGCCAAGGCCGCCGACGTGCCCATCATCGTGGCCGTCAACAAGATCGACCGCGACGAGGCCGACCCGAACCGCGTTCTGCAGCAGCTGTCCGAGCACGGCCTGGTCCCCGAGGCCTGGGGCGGCGACACCATCGCCGTCGAGGTGTCCGCCCTGCAGAACCTCGGGATCGAGGACCTGCTGGAACAGGTCGTCCTGGTGGCCGAGATCGAGGAGCTCCAGGCATCTCCCGAGGGTCGGGCCCGGGGCTTCGTCCTCGAGGCCGAGCTCGAGATCGGCCGCGGACCGGTCGCCTCGGTCATCGTCGAGCGCGGCACGCTGCGCGTCGGCGACCCGATCGTGGCGGGCGCCGCATGGGGCAAGGTCAAGGCACTCGTCGACGACCACGGCAACCAGATCAAGGAGGCACCCCCCTCGACTCCGGTGCAGGTGCTCGGGTTCTCCGAGCCGCCCGAGGCCGGCGACGAGTTCCGGGTCGCCCCCGAGCTCGCCCAGGCCCGGACCATCGGCGAGGCCCGCGCCCACCGCTACCGGGTGGCCGGGCACGTGCCCGCCGCCACCTCGGCGCTGGGCGGCGCCAAGCTCGAGGACCTGTTCGAGCAGATCCAGCGGGGCGAGACGGCGACGCTGAACCTGATCCTGAAGGCCGATGTCCGCGGTTCGCTCGAAGCGGTGACCGAGAGCCTCCGCAAGCTCGAGCGGGACGACGTCAAGCTCAGCTTCGTCCACCGGGGCGTGGGCGGCATCACCGAGTCGGACGTCGAGCTGGGCCAGGCGTCGAACGCCACCATCATCGGCTTCAACGTGCGCCCCGACCGCCGTGCCCGGGACATGGCGGCCAAGGCCGACGTCGAGATCCGGACGTACGAGATCATCTACAAGCTCCTCGAGGACCTCGAGGCGGCCATGCTCGGCCTCCTGTCCCCGGTCTTCGAGGAGGTGGTCACCGGCGAGGCCGAGGTCCGCCAGGTGTTCCGCGTGCCCCGGATCGGAGCCATCGCCGGCTGCTACGTGCGGGA
>JAGWNV010000154.1 GCA_028872975.1 Acidobacteriota bacterium | reverse complement strand
CGGGGACGGCGGGTGCTGTCACCGGCCGACGCCGCCGGCGCCTTCGCCGGCTGCGCCCACGCCTGGGCCGAAGCCCATCTCCCCGACGGGGTCGACTACGGGCGGCTCGCCGAGCTCGAGACGAAGGTGGTCGACGCCGCTTCGCCGGCGGGCGCACCTCTCTTCGCCGGCTGGCGGGAGCTCCCGCTCCCCGAGTCGCCCCGGGCCCGGGCCCTGCACCAGCTGCAGTTGCTGCGGGAGCTGCGCGGCGCCCTCCACGGCGGCGCCGTGCTGGCCGAGGGGCTGGGCCCCACCGAGGCGCTGTCGGTGCGCACCCCGTTCATGGCCAACCTCTTCGGCTGGACCGACCCGCTGCCCGACCCCGAGCCCTGCAAGGCGGCCTGGGAGCGCGCCGAGGAGGCGACCAACCGGGCCATGGCCCGCCACCTCGCCGTGCTCGACGACGCCGAGCGCGGCGAGCTCGTCTCCCTCCTGGACGGGGCCCGCCCGACCCGCTGAGGGGCGCAGTCGCCCGATCCGCTGAAGGGCTCAGCCGCCGGCGGGGCTCAGGCCTCCTCGGCGAGGAGGGCGACGACCTCCGCCAGCGACGAGCCCTCGTGGGGCACGACCATCTCGGAGGGGCCCACGTCCTCGTGGCCGAGCCGGGTGCCGCTGTGGCGGACCTCGCCCACGAGATCGGCCAGGGCGCCGGTGAAGGCCCCCTCGTCGTTGCGCTCGATGGCGTCGAGCAGGTCGGCGTCGAGCTGCTCGACGGCGGGGAGATCGGCCTCGGGGACCTCGTAGCGCCCGTCGCCGAGGATGCGGACGATCACTTGGCCGCCTCGTCGGTCGTCGCCGAGTCGCCGCCGCCGGTGCCCAGCGAGCCGGCGGCCATCTGCGACTTGAGCGCGGCCAGCTCGGCGTCCACCTGGCTCGAGCCCGAGCCGGCGTCGAGCTGGGCCTGGATGTCGTCCTTGGGCCCGCCGAGGGCGTCGGGCAGGGCGCCGCTGTCGAGCAGCTCGTCCATGGCCCCCGCACGCGCCTGCATGTCGGCGATCTTGTCCTGGGCCCGCTGCAGGGTGACCCCGGCGTCGGCCATGGACTCGGAGATCCCCGACACGGCCTCGCCGATCCCGGCCTCGGCCTGCGAGGCGGTGTAGCTCGCCTTCAAGGTCTCCTTCTTCGTCCGGAACTGCTCGATCTCCGCCGCCAGGCGCTGCTCGGTCGCCTCGAGCTGCTGCTGCTGCTTCTGGACCTGGTCGTGCTGGGTGCCCATGTCCTGGAGCTGGGTGCCGAGGGTCGCCCGGCGGCTCAGGGCCTCGCGGGCGAGCTCCTCGTTGTTCTGGGCCAGGGCCTGCTTGGCCTGGTCCTGGAGCTTGTCCGCCTGGTCCTGGAGCTGGGCGGCCTGGAGCTCGAGGCGCTTCTTGGCGGTGGTGACGTCGGCCAGGGCCCGGCGGACCTTCTGGAGGTTCTCCTGCTGCTTCTCGTAGGAGAGGTCGAGCATGTCGACCGGGTTCTCGGCCTTGTCGAGGGCCTTGTTGGCCTTGGCCTGGAGGATCGCCGAGAGGCGTTTGGTGACGCTGGACATGGGTGGCCTTTCTGCCGGGCGACGGCGGGCGTCCCGACGCTGCCCGACGATCACAGCACGTCGCTGCGCCTCAGTCGAGGGCACCCCCGCCGCCGGCCCGCCCGGTGGCCACGAGGGCGGCGAAGCGGGCCAGGACCGTCTCGCCGGGCCGGCCCGAGCCCATCACGGCCTCCGGTGCCGACGAGACGATCGGCCCGGCCCCGCCCGGGGCGACGGCGGCGTCGTCGGGGAATGCCTCGGCCATGGCCGCCGCCGCCCGCCGGTCCACCTCCAGGTGGAACTGGAGCCCCCAGGCCGCCGGGCCGGCCCGGAAGGCCTGTGACCGGTAGCGGTCGCTCGAGGCGAGGAGGACGCCGCCGGGCCCGAGGTCGAAGGTGTCGCCGTGCCAGTGGAGGACCTCGAGCGTGGCGGGGAGGTCGCCGAAGAGGGGGTCGTCGGCGGCGTCGGGGCTGAGCACGGCGGTGCCCCAGCCGATCTCGGGGCCGGCCGTCCCGGCCCGCACCGTGCCGCCTCCGGCGAGGGCGAGCAGCTGCGCCCCCAGGCAGACCCCGAGGACGGGCAGGGCCTCGGCGAGGGCCGCCTCCAGGAGGGCGAGCTCGGCGCGCCGGGTGGGGAAACCGGCGTCGCTCATGGCCGACATCGGCCCGCCCATCACCACCAGGCCGCCGTAGCGGGCCAGTCCGGCGGGGAGGGCGTCGCCGGCGTGGAGCCGGCAGAGCGCCAGCGCCACCCCGGCCTCCTCGAGGGCGGTCCCGACGGCGGCGGGGCCCTCGGGCCCGACGTGCTGGACCACGAGGCAGGCGCGCCTGGCGGCGGCGGTCACCGCAGCGCCCCCCGGCCGTGGCGATCGAGCTCCCGGCGGAGCGCGGCGGCGTCCTGCTCGGTGAGCCTCCGGTATGGCCGGCCCCGGTCCGGGGCGAACCAGACCGGGTCCGGGCACTCCCAGGCCTCGGCCCGCAGGCCCTGCTTGGTGATCTTGCCGGTGGCGGTGAGGGGGAGCCCATCGCTCAGGCGCACGAACGTCGGCGCCCATTTGGTGCCGAGGTCGGGCTGCCCGGCCAGCCAGGCGGCGAAGGCCTCGCCGTCGAAGCCGGCACCGGGGCGCAGCTCGACGGCCGCCATGACCCGGTCGCCGGTGCGGGGATCGGGCACGGGGTAGACGGCGGCGGCGGCCACGTCGGGATGGCGCTCGATGATCCGCTCGACCGGGGCGGCGGCGAAGTTCTCGGAGTCGACCCGCAGCCAGTCGCCGGCCCGGCCGGCGAAGTAGAGGTAGCCGGCGTCGTCGCGATATCCGAGGTCGCCGGTCCAGTACCAGCCCTCCCGGGTCCGCTCCCGGTCGGCCTCGGTGTTGGCGTAGTACCCCTCGAACCCCCGCGCACCGGAGCGGTTCACGATCTCGCCCACCGCCTCCTCGGCATTCTGGAGCCGGCCCTGGGCGTCGAAGCGCGCCGGAGGACGTTCGGAGCCGTCGGGGCCGAGGACGGCCACGTCCTCGCCGGGACCGGGGCGGCCCAGGGCGCCGGGCGGGGTGTCGGGGGTCACGTTGACCGACACGCCGCCCTCGCTCGACCCGTAGCCCTCCACCAGCCGGCAGCCGAAGCGACGCTCGAAGGCGAGGCGGTCCGGTGCCGAGGCCTCGGTGCCGAAGCCGACGCGCAGGGTGTTCTCGGCGTCGTCGGGACGCTCCGGCGTGGCGAGCACGTAGGCGAGGGCCTTGCCCACGTAGGTGAAGCGGGTGGCGCCGTGGCGGCGGACGTCGGCGAGGAACCCCGAGGCGCTGAAGCGGCCGGCCAGCGCCATCTGGGCACCCGTGAAGAGGGCCGGCGCCCACAGGGCCATCACGGCGTTGCCGTGGAAGAGCGGCATCGGGCAGTAGCAGACGTCGTCGGGGCGGAAGTCGTAGAGCTCGGAAGCCCGCGCCGCGATGGCGGCGAGGCGTCCCTGGCTGCAGCGCACCGCCTTGGGCGCGCCCGTCGTGCCGGAGGTGAAGAGGAGCAGGTAGAGGTCCTCGGGGCGGGACGCCGCCGCCGACCGGGCCACCTCGGAGGGGACCCCGCCGGGGCGGCGGCCGAGGAGGTCGCCGTCGTCGACGCGACACACCCGGCTCGGGGCCACTCCGGTGTCGAGCCCCTCGAGCAGCGCCGCGCCGGCGGCGTCGGTGACGAGGAGCCGGCAACCCGTGAAGCGGACGTCGCGGGCCAGCTCCGCCCCCCGCCTGGTCGGGTTCACCCCCACCACCACGGCCCGGGCCAGGGCGGCCGCCCCCATCCAGAAGAGGTACTCGGGGACGTTGTCGAGGAGGACGCCGACGTGGGCCGGCTCACCGGGGGGCGCCAGGGCGAGAAGGGTGGCCGCCCGCGCCGCGCTCTCGGCCACCACCTCCGCCCAGGTCCAGCGCCTGTCCTCGTGGCAGAGCCCGGGGCGGTCGTCGGATGCCCGGGCCACGAGCAGGTCGGCCACGGTTTCGGGCGGGGCCGGAGCGGGCATGGCGTGGCGGAGGATAGGCCGCGCCCAGGGACTTCCGGCACTGGCGGCCGGGGGCGTGGTTCTCGACCATCGGGGGAAGGTGGTTCCCCGGGACGCGCCGGAGGGAGCCGTCGACGGGGACAGAAGGGGAGAGGTCATGAAGGAGCTCGTCTTCCCACGATTCTTCGTCCCCCGGGCCTAGCGGCACGCCGACAAGGTCGGGTTCGTCGACGTCACCCGGGAGGGCGTGCGCTACGAGGGCACCTTCGGCGCCCACCTGGAACGGGTGTGCCGGCTCGCGAATGCCATGACCGGCCAGCTCGGCCTCGAGCCCGACGACCGCTTCGCCGTGCTGGCCATGAACGGCCACGAGTTCTTGGAGCTCTACCACGCCGCGCTCTTCGGCGCCGGGGTGATCAACCCGCTCAACATCCGCTTCACCGCCCCCGAGCTCGGCTACGTGCTCGCCGACTCGGGGACGCGGGTGGTGTTCACCGACCCGGTCTTCGTCTCGCTCGTCGACCAGGCCCGCAACGAGCCCGGCGTCAAGGTCGAGACCGTCGTCGTGTTCGGCAGCGACGGCTCCCCGCCCGAGGGGGCCGTGGACTACGAGGCGCTTCTGGCCTCGGGGGAGCCGGTGATGCCGCCCGAGCCCGGCGAGGACGACCCGGCCGTGCTCATGTACACGGGGGGCACGACCGGGATGCCGAAGGGGGCCCTCCTGGCGCAACGCGCCGAGGTGCTGAACGTGTACCACGTGGGGCTCGAGATCGGGCTCCGGCCCGAGCGGCGGTTCCTCTTCCAGTCACCGATGTTCCACGCCGCCGTCGTGGCCGGCATCGTCGGCATCCCGGCCAGCGGGGCGACGTCGGTGAGCATCCCGCTGTTCGACCCCGAGCTGGTGCTGCGCGTCGTCGAGGAGCAGGAGATCGACACCACCATGGTGGTCCCGGTCATGCTCTCGATGCTCGAGCGGCACCCGTCGTTCGACGCCGGGCGCCTGCGGGGCCTGCGCCAGCTCATCTACGGGGCGGCCCCGGCCAGCCCGTCGCTGCTCACCCGGTGGATGGAGATGCTCCCCGACACCGACTTCTTCCAGGGGTACGGGATGACCGAGGCGGCCTCGGTGCTCACCATGCTGGGCCCGGCCGAGCACCGCGCCGGGATGCTCGATGCGGCGGGCGCCCCGGTGTTCGGCGTGGAGCTCCTCGTGACCGACTCCCTCGGCAACCCCCTGCCCCGGCGGGAGGCCGGCGAGGTCTGCGCCCGGGGCGGGAACCTCATGGTCCGCTACTGGAACAAGGAGGAGGAGACCGCCGAGGCGTTCCGCGACGGCTGGTACCGCACCGGAGACGTCGGCTTCCTCGACGACACCGGGTGCCTGCACCTCACCGACCGGGTGAAGGACATGATCGTGACCGGGGGCGAGAACGTCTACTCGACAGAAGTCGAGAACGTCCTCGCCACCCATCCGGCCGTGGGCGAGGTGGCCGTCATCGGGATCCCCAGCGACGCCTGGGGCGAGGCGGTCCACGCCGTCGTGGTCCTGAAGGAGGGCATGAAGGCCACCGCCGAGGACCTCATCGACTTCGCCAAGACGTTCCTGGCCGGGTTCAAGGTGCCGAAGTCGGTCGAGTTCCACGACGGGCCCCTGCCGCTGTCGGGCGCCTTCAAGCCCTTGAAGCGGGAGCTGCGCAGGGCCTACTGGGCCGGGCGGGACCGGGGCGTGGCCTGACCGGCGGCCCCCGCCGGCTCAGAGATAGGGCTGCTCCTGCGCCCAGGTGAAGTCGACCGCCTGCTGGCCGGCGCTGTCGGCGAGGATCTCGGCCCAGCTCGGGTCGCCCTGATAGGCGGTGGGCCGGAAGCCGGTGCCCATGAGGCACATCTGGCAGGACAGCCCGAGCAGGACGTTCTGGCGGTGCCCCCAGCAGCCGCTCTGGTTGCTCGGCGTGCAGTCGATGTTGGAGGAGCCGGGCCCGTCGTCGTACATCCAGTAGTAGATCGCCTCGAGGGGGTTGCCCACGGCCCCGGCCCAGTTCGATCCCCACTGGCTGGCCGGGAACCCGGCGGGCGGCGACGGGTCGGTGTTCTGGGCCGCACCCTGGTCGGCCGCCTGGTCGAGGGCGCTCGCCATGGCCACGAGCGGCGCCAGGCCCCGGTCGGTGCGCTCCAGGTTGGTGGCCACGAAGAGCTGCTCGGCGGGTGACAGCTGCGACCAGTTGGACGGAAGTGTCATGCCGGGCAGGCCTTCGGCGGCCCTGGCGTTGGAGATGGCCTGGAGGGTCGCGTTCACGCACCCGGCGGAGTCGTCGTAGCCGGTCCCCGAGCAGGTGTTCAGGAAGTTCGGCGAGGGTGCCATGTTGGCGGCCGGCTCGTTCGGCGGGAGGATGCC
>JAGWNV010000153.1 GCA_028872975.1 Acidobacteriota bacterium | reverse complement strand
AGGCCAGGTCGACGAAGGGCTTGCCACCGATGAGAGCCGCGCCGGAGTCGGGGACGTCGAGGCCCATGACCATCCGCATGGTGGTCGACTTGCCCGAGCCGTTCGGGCCCAGGAAACCGGTGACCACGCCGGGCGGCACCTCGAAGGTGAGCCCGTCGACCGCCGTGGTGACGCCGTAGCGCTTGGTCAGGGAGTGCGCCGTGATCATCACGACGAAGGCTACGAGTCCGTCCCGGCCGATGGAATGCCGCTAGTGGGCGTCTTCGTGCTCGGGCTCGCCCCACCAGGGGGGTGGGGCTATCCCCAGCCCGTCTCCGGTTGGGTGCGCCCATGTCGGGGCGGGCCACCCACTACCGTGTCCGGGCGAAGACCCGAGCCCCGTCCCCGACCTGGCGGGACCCGGCGTGCGGGCTCGGTTCGGAAGGGGCCACGACCATGTACGAAGGACCGACCGACCTCGTCCACAACCGGGGACTCGTCGCCGATCCCTCCGCCTTCGCCGCCGAGGCCGGGGCGGCGTCCTGGCTCTTTCTCTGCGGCGAGGAGTTCGCCGGCACCGACGGCGGGATGTCGTACGCCGATGTGGAGGCGGCCGTTCCCGAGTCGCTGCAGCTCGTGGCCGACCCTCCCCGGCCCTTCGACATGGACGTCGCCCGGCGGGGGGTGGAGGCGCTCGACCGTCTTTCCCGTCCCACCCTCGTGACCTGCCGCACGGGCCCGCGCTCCTCGGCCCTCGTGTACCTCTACTCGGGCCTGAGGGCCGGGGCGTCGGCCGAGGAGGTCATGGCCCGCGCCCGGGCCGACGGCGCCCCCTTCGCCGAGGTCGAACCCCTCAGGGCGTGGGTCGCCCAGGGGCTGGCCGCGCTGTCCGGCTCGTAGCCGCCGGGGAGGTCCTGCGCCGATGATCTTCAGCCAGCACTATCTGGCGTGTCTCTCGCACGCCTCCTACCTGATCGGGGACGAGACGACCGGGAGGGCCGTCGTCGTCGACCCGCGGCGCGACATCGGGGTCTACCTCGAGGAGGCCGAAGCCGAGGGCCTGCGGATCGAGCGGGTCCTCGAGACCCATCTCCACGCCGACTTCCTCTCCGGCCATCTCGAGCTCGCCGCCGCCACCGGCGCCGTGGTCTCCTTCGGCGAGGCCGCCCGCCTCGACTTCCCCTCCGAGCCCCTGGCGCACGGCCGGCGGATAGAGCTCGGAGAGGTGGCCCTCGAGATCCTGGCCACGCCGGGCCACACCCCGGAGTCCATCTGCGTGGTCGTCTACGAGCACCCAGGTGACGCCGACCCCTACGGGGTCCTGACCGGCGACACCCTCTTCGTCGGCGACGTGGGCCGGCCGGACCTGCTCGCCTCGAGCGGGACCGGGTTCGACGCCGACACTCTGGGACGGCTGCTCTACGCGTCGCTCCACGAGCAGCTCCTGCGCCTCCCCGACGAGACCAGGGTCTTCCCGGCCCACGGTGCCGGCTCCTCCTGCGGCAAGCAGCTGTCGAGCGAGACGAGCTCGACCATCGGCGAGCAGCGGAGGTCCAACTACGCCCTCCAGCCCATGACCGAGGACCAGTTCGTGGCGGCCGTGACCGAGGGCCAACCGGTGAGGCCGCACTACTTCACCTTCGACGCCCAGCGCAACCGCCAACGGCACTCGTTGCTCGACGAGAGGCGCCCGCCGCCGGAGCTCACCCTCGCCGAGGTCCTCGAGCGGGTGGAGGCCGGGGCCATCGCCCTCGACAGCCGGGAGCCCGCCGACTTCGCCGCCGGGCATCTCCGGGGTGCCGTCAACGTCGGCCTCCTCGGTCGCTTCGCCGAGTGGGCCGGCGACGTCCTCGATCCCGATGGGGAGATCGTGCTCGTCGGCGACCCCGCCACGGCGGCCGAGAGCAGCGTCCGGCTGGCCAGGATCGGCTACGACACGGTGTCCGGGTACCTCGGCGACCCGGGCGCGCTCTTCGTGGACCGACCAGAGCTCGTCGAGGCCAGCTCCAGGCTCACCATCGAGCAGCTCGCCGAGCTGGCGGGACTCGTCCCCGACGTCCAGGTGGTCGACGTCCGCAACCCGGGGGAGACGGTCGCCGGCACGCTGCCCGGGGCCCGTCTCGTCCCGCTCGCCGTCCTCGTCGACTCCCTCGACGGCCTGGACCGTGACGCCCCCACCGTGGTCACCTGCGCCGGCGGGTACCGGTCCCAGGTCGCCGCCAGCCTCCTCCGCCACGCCGGCTTCGCCGACGTGTCGGACCTCATCGGTGGCTGCGGCGCCTGGACGGCGGCCGGGCTGCCCGTGGTCGGAGACGGGACCGTCCCCGGCCTGGCCGTCCAGGTGACCCCCGTCGTCGCCGAGGAGCTCCTCGACGCCGGCGCCGTCCTCGTCGACGTGCGCGAGCCGGGGGAATGGGTGGCGGGCCACGCGCCACAGGCCCGCCTCGTCCCCATGGGCCAGGTCGAGGCCCGCCTCCACGAGCTCCCCACGGGGGCCCGGGCCGTCGTCGTCTGCCGCTCGGGCGGAAGGTCGAACACCGTCACCCAGCTCCTCACCTCCCGCGGCGTCGACGCCGTGAACCTTGCCGGGGGAATGCGGGCCTGGGCGGAGGCCGGGCTGCCCGTCGTCACCGACGGCGGCGACGCCGGCAGCGTCGTCTAGCGCGAGCCGAGGACACCAGGCCCTCTCCCGGCGCGCCGTAGGGTGGTCCCGTGCCCGGATTCCTGCTGGCCGACGTGACGGTCCTGCCCCCGAAGGGTCTCAACACGACCGTCTACCTGCATCTCAACAACCTCGCCCGTCACAGCGCATGGGCCCATGGCTTCATGCACGCCTACGCCCTGTGGCTCGGGATGGCGCTTCTCGTGCTGGGGTTCGCCGCCGCCTATGCCCTGGCCTGGTGGCGGCGGTCCTCGCGGGCGGCAGGCCTGCTCGCCCTGGGCGGCGTGGGCACGATCGCGGCCTTCGGGTGCAACCAGCTGGTGGGCCACGCCGCCAGGGAGCTGCGGCCCTACGACACCCACCCGCACGCCCTCGTCCTCGTCAGCAAGGCGAACGACTACTCGTTCCCCTCCGACCACTCCGTGCTGGCCGGCGCCCTCATCACGTCGCTCCTCCTCGTGACCGGCCGGGCCCTGTGGAGCCATCGGGGCGCGGCGGTGGCCTGGCTGGTGGCGGCCGAGATCCTCTTGGGACTGTTCCTGTGCTTCGCCCGCCTCTACGTGGGCGCCCACTACCTCGGTGACGTCGTGGCCGGCCTCCTGCTCGGTGCGGTTGTGGTCGGCGCGTTGTCGCTCCTGCGTCCCGTCCTCTACAAGGTGATCGGGGTCCTCGAGCCGACGGTGCTCGGCACGCTCGTACGCCGGCCGCCCGCCATGGCGCCCGATCGGCCGCCCAGCAGCTGACCGGCCCAGCCTCCGAGGCCCTCAGGACCCCGAGTCAGCCGGCGGTCCTGGCGGAGGGCTCGGCGGGTTTGCCGTCGTCGCGACGCGCCCCGGCCGCCTCGGGCGACGACGGGTCCGGTTGGGCACCGCCGGCCACGAGCTCGTCGCCCTCCTGGAAGGCCTCCTCGAACACGGCGGTCGCCCGCGACATGGCGGCGTCGTGGTCGCGCAGGGCCGCCTTCAGCTGCTCGGCGCGGGCCTTCGATGCGTTGGCGACCGACTCGCCGTAGAGGCTCACCGTCTCCTTCAGGCCGGCGGCACGCTCGACACCGGCCCGGTAGATCGAGTCGGCCCGTAGGGCCCCGGCCTGCTTGATGGCCTTGGCCCGCTCGGAGGCGCTCCTGGCCGCCGCCTCCGCCGCCCGGAGGGCCTCCTCGTGGGCCTTCTGGGCGGCAGCCAGCTCGTCCTGGTACGCCTGCTCCACGGCGCGGGCCGCCAGGGTCTCGGCCCGCTGCAGGGAGGTGCTGTAGCGCTCCTCGGCGCTCCTGAAGGCCTCGGCGCGGGTCGCCTCCGCTCCTCTGAGCTGGGCGTCGTGGCGTTGGGTGAGCTCCTTCAGCGCCTCGGCACGGGCGACGGTGGCCGCCCGGACGATGTCGGCCCGGGCGACGGTGGCCCGGTGGATCAGCTCGGAACGGGCGAGCTCGGCGGCGGCGACCTCGTCGGCCGCCCGGAGAGCGGCCTCCCGGGCCTGCTCGGCGGCCTGCATCGCCTCGTTCTCGGCTTCGGCGCCCGAGAGGAGCGGGATGACGTTGCTCTTCACCTCGACGTTCTTCACTCCGGCCTCCTCGGGTCGAAGGCGACGGGACCGCCGAAGCGCCTCCCGCAGCCGGTCCCCTGTCGTGTCCAGGGCGACACCGGCGATGCCGCCTGGTACGGGCCTAGAGCAGCCCGCTCAGGGGTGCAAGAAACGCGCCCACAACGCCCGCCACCTGGGAGGGGGGCGTCCGACCCACACGGGGCGGCGCGCCTGCGGGCTGGCGTCGGGGGGCGACATGTCACCGCGGACCTTCGGCCCTGTGGACGACCGAGACGTCGTCGTACCGTCGGATCGAGAACCCACCGCACGTGGGGGAGGAGGTCGCAATGCCTGTTCCCGTCTCCGCACCCGTCTGGTGGGGTTCGCTCCTGTGGCTCGTCGGCGTGGGTGCCTCCTCCTTTGGTGTCGCTTGGCTGTCGGGCACCCGACTGCGAATCCGCCGGGCTCTCTACATCCCCCTCCTCGCCCTCGTGACCGGTGGGTTGACTGCGGGATACGTCGCCTGGCTCGGCGTCGGAGTGGAGGACGTCGTCCTGGCCCGGTGGGGCTGGGGGCTCCTCGCCGCCGGGGTGGCGGGCCTCGTCCTCGGATTCGGCGTCATCCGCCAGCCCGCCACCCGCAGGCTCGAGCGGCGCGACCTGCCCGAGGCCGTCGTCTGGGAGGGGATCGTCTACGGGACAGCCGAAGGGGTCCTGCTGTCGGCCCTCCCGGTGCTCATGACATGGCAGCTGCTCCATTCACTGGGCTGGGCCGGCACGGCCGGAGCGGTCGCCCGCTGGACGCTCCCGGTGCTCGCCTCGGCGGCGGTGATCGTCGTGCACCACCTCGGCTACTGGAACTGCCGCAACCGGATCCTCGTCCCCATCACATGGGGATGCAGCCTGCTCGCCGTCGGATACCTGGTCACCGCCAGCATGGTCGCTCCGACCCTCGGGCACATACTCCTGCACTTCGCCGCCGACGCGCACGGCGTCGAGATGCCGCCGGTGGACCGCCCCGAGGGCTCGTCCCCTCCCCTGGAGCCGACGGGGCCATCGATGAGGGCGGCGTGACCTGATGGCGCAGGTCACCGGCGTCATCGTCATCGACCGGCCCGTCGACCTTGTATTCGACTTCGTGGCCGACGAGCGGAACGAACCCCTCTACAACCGCCACCTGTTGCGCTCGGAGATGGTCACACCCGGTCCGATCGGCCTCGGATCCCGTTTCCGCGCCTTCCACAGCCAGGGCCACGGAGACGTCGAGATGGCGATCGAGTACACCGGATACGTCCGGCCCCGACGGCTGAGCTCGAAGACGACGATGTCCTGGGCGGAGGTCGACGGTGCGCTCACCTTCGCTCCGAAGGGTGCCGCCACCGAGCTGCGGTGGGCATGGGACGTTCGGCCGAAGGGGGCGGCACGCATCCTCACCCCGTTCATCGGCCCCATCGGGCGCCGCACCGAGAACGCCTGCTGGGAGGGCCTCAAGCGGTACCTCGAGCACGGCGGCGGCGGCGGTTGACAGGCATCGCTCCGATGGCGGTGCGCACGGCGCCGCGACCCTGGGCCTAGGTCGAGGGGTCGGGCGGAACGAGCATGGCCCGGAACTCCTCGGTGGTGTTGACGTGGGGGAACGGCTCGTCCGGCTCCGCGACACCGACTGCCTCACAGAGCGGCGCCCATCCGTCGCCGGGGGTCCACTCCACGAGGCGCTCCGAAGGGACCTCGGCCCGGACGTCGTGGAGGTGCCGCTCGTAGGCCGCCTTGGAGACCGCGCCGTCGGCGACGTCGACGCCGTTCCTGGCCAGGATGCGGGGAACGGTCTCGAACCACGTCTTCCATTCGGCCATCTCGGGGGCGTCGGGCATCGGGCGCCTCAGCAGCTCGAAGATCGTCTCGTCCGCGCTCTTCCACCACGCCCCGGGACTGGACCGCTTCGAGAGCAGGACGACGGCATCCGGGTACTGCGCGACGAGCTCCCGCCAGAACCCGGCCCCGGGCCAGTCCACGGTCGCCACATATCCATCGAAGGTCGTAGGCCAATCGGGGCTGCCGTTGGCGGCCGCGGTCCACAGCCGCATCTGCTCGGGGCTGTTCATCACCTCGATCATGTGATGGCACGGTGCCCCGAGCAGCTGCTCGAGGGCGATCTTCAACGAGTGCGTGCCCGTCCGTCCCAGGCCTACCCCTACCACGCGCAACGTCACGGCCCCCCCTTGGATCTGGTCGGCGCAGATTCTGTCCGAGAAGCGGCCGGGAGGCGAACGTGGTCGGCGGTC
>JAGWNV010000152.1 GCA_028872975.1 Acidobacteriota bacterium | reverse complement strand
CGGCTGGGGGCTCGTGTCGGAGGCGGGCACCGTGGTGGTGGCCGCCGATCCGGCTCCGCCGCCGGGGGCAGCGGCGGCCTGGTCGACGGTGAAGGTGACGGCGGCGACGAGCGCGACGGACGTCGACGCGCAGGCCAGGAGGCGGGCGGAGCGCCTGGGGGGAGACCTCGGTCCGGAGGGGAAAGGGGCGCCGTCATCCGATCATCGGGGGATCCCGCCGGGCATCGCCAAGAATGAGGATCGAGAGGTCCCAGCCGGTGACTGCTGCCCCACCGGTCACAACAGTCGCAGTCCCGAGGGTCGCCCGGCGCCGGGGCGGGTGCCCTCTA
This sequence comes from Acidobacteriota bacterium, assembly GCA_028872975.1. Classification (GTDB taxonomy): domain Bacteria; phylum Actinomycetota; class Acidimicrobiia; order Acidimicrobiales; family UBA8190; genus UBA8190. The sequence goes on along the minus strand of JAGWNV010000152.1, from coordinate 6,128 downwards.
CATTGGGCGCCCATGACCGTTGGCCGAGACGACCGGCCGGGGCGGGCGGCAGCCTGGGTCTGCTTCGTCTGGGCGTTCGTCGGGGTGGGCCTCGCCGTGGCCAGCTGGTCGATCGCCACGCCCCTCATGGCGTCGCCGGACGAGCCGGCCCAGTCCATCCAGGCCGGCGCCGCCGTCCGGGGCCAGATCGACGAGCCGCTCGTGGCGGGCCCGGTGGGACGATGGTCGAAGGTCACCGTCCCCCGGTACCTGCTGTCGGCCGGGTCGGTGCCCACGTGCTTCAGCTTCAAGTCGAACGTCTCGGCCGGGTGCGCGCCGAGCGTCTCCGACAGCGACACCCCGGCCGAGGCGGTGACGCAGTTCTCGAACTACCCACCGCTCTACTTCCTCGTGGTGGGCCTTCCCACCCTCGCCATGCACGGGGCGCGGGCCGTCTACGCCATGCGGATGGCGGGTGCCCTCCTCGACGCCGCCCTCCTCGCCCTCGGGCTCTTCGTCCTGGCCCGCTACTACCCCCGGCGCCGCATCCTGGCCGGGGCCCTCCTGGCGCTGAGCCCCATGGTCTTCTTCATCACCGGCATGGTGGGCGACAGCGGCATGGAGATCGCCGCCGCCTTCGCCGCCTGGGCGGCCTGCCTGTGCGTGGTCCGGCGAGAGGACGTGCCGCGGCCGCTGTGCGTCGCCACGGCGCTGTCGCTCGTGCTCTTCACCCTGAGCAGGCCGACGAGCCCGGCCTATGTCGCCATCGCGCTCGTCGTGCTGGCGGTCCTGGCCGGCTGGCGGCGGGTCCGGGACCTGCTCGGGGCCCGGTCCACCAAGGCCGTCGCCGTCGCCCTCGCCGGCGCCTTCGGCGTCGCCTTCGTCATGGTCGGGGTGGGCGGGCTCCCGTCGCTCCTGGGCGGGCCCACCACGCCGCCGCTCACCCATCTCCAGGAGGTCCAGAAGACCTTCAGCCTGACGTGGTCGCATCTGCACCAGGCCATCGGCAACTTCGGGTGGACCGACACCCCGGTGCCGTGGGGGGTGACCGTGGTGTGGGCCGCCGGCGTGGGGGCCGTGATCGTGGCGGGCGCCGTCTGCTCGGGGCGGATCGGTGCCGCCCTCGCCGTGCTCGTGGTCGCCGTGGTGGCCCTGCCCGTCGTCCTCGAGTCGCCCCGGATCAACGCCGTGGGGCCCTATTGGCAGGGCCGGTACTGGCTCCCCCTGCTCGTCGGCCTCCCGCTCGTGGCCCTCGCCTTCGAGCGGCGCCGGCCCTCTCGCGCCGCGGGGACGGGGCGGCGCGTCCTCGGCGTCGTGGGCGCCGTGGCCGGCGCCGGCCTGCTCGTGGCCGCCCAGTTGGGCGGGTTCCTCACCGCCCTGCACCGCTACGAGACGGGGCTCGGGGTGGGGCCGAGGGCCCGGGCCCAGTGGGGGCCGCCGGGCGGCGCCGGGCTCATGGTCGTGCTCTTCGCCGTGGGCTACGGGCTCGTCGTGCTCTTCGCCCTCGTCTACGGCGGGGTCCTGGTGCGCCAGGCGTCACCGGTGGGGCGGTCGGCTCCGGCGGTGTCGTCGGGCCCGGCGGTGTCACCGGCGCCGTCAGGAGGGGGCCGGGACGGGGATCAGTTGGTGGTGGTCCGCAGTCCCTCGAGGACGAACTCGGGAGCGAGGATCAGGCGCCTCGCCATCACCTCGTCGCAGTGGCGGCAGCGGGTCCCCCGGGGCGTGACCCGGCAGGCCATGACGCCGGCCAGATGGGGGACGTGGTAGCCGGCGCAGTTCCCGCCGTCGAGCTCCTCGGAGCAGTAGGCGATCTCGCCGTCTCGATGCAGCACCAGGCACCCGTTGCACATGGCCATCCGTCTCACCTCCCGCTCTCCACAGCACGATCGGCGCCCGCGCCGCGCCGGTCGAGCAAGCTCGGAACAACGGCTGACCACTGCCGGTGAGGAGGACGACGGGCGGTGACCGACGGTGGAGGGGGCCACGCCGGGTGCAACTCAGGAGGCGGAGGCCAGGAGGATGTCGCGGCAGTAGCCGCAGGACTCCCCGCGGACGAGGCGGCAGGCGAAGATGCCCCGGCGATGGGGATGGTCCTCGCCGACGCAGGGCCGCCCCGCCTGCTCCTCGGTGCAGTAGGCGACGCTCCCGTCGCGGTGCACCACTAGCTGACCGGCGCAGCTCGTCATGCCGATGCCTCGTTCCTCGCCCTGCCCCGCTGTCGGGGTCCTCGAGGAGCATCGACACAACGGGCGCCCGCCTTTACGCCTTGAGGCAACGGTGGGCCAATTCGGGTCGAAGTACCCAGGGGCCGGTCAGCGGAAGTCCCGCGCCGGGGGCGAGCCGGCGAGGAGCGGGAGTGACTCGATCTTCTCCGCCACCACACTGACCACCCCGTCGACGCGCTCGAGGCGGCCCCGGACCAACAGCGCCGGGGACCGGCGGGCGGCATGGCGCCAGCGTTGCCAGGCGCCCGGCGAGCAGATGACGTTCACCATGCCGGTGTCGTCCTCGAGGTTCAGAAAGACCGTCCCCTTGGCGCTGTCGGGGCGCTGGCGATGGGTGACCACGCCGCCGACCAGCACCCGGCCGTCGGTCTCGGCCCCGGCCAGGGCGCCGGCGGGGATCACGCCCATGGCGTCGAGGTGGGGTCGGGCCAGCTCCATGGGGTGGGTCCCCACCGTGATGCCGGTGGCCCACAGGTCGGCCTCGAGCTCCCCGGCCGGCTCGAGGGGAGGAAGCGGCGGGGGTTCCTCGCCGGTGACCACCCCCGGGAGCCGGTCGGGGGTGCCCTGGGCCACGGCGCCGGCCGCCCACAGCGCGGCCCGTCTGCTCTCGGCCGGCTCGGCACCCGGGCGGGGGGGGAGGCCGAGGAGGGCACCGGCGGTGGCCAGGGACTCGAGCTGGGGCCGGCCCACCCCGGCCCGGCGGACGAGGTCCTGCAGGGACCGGTAGGGCCGGTGTGCGGCGATGGTCTCGGCGAGGTCCCCGCCGATCCCCCGGACCGCCCCGAGCCCGAGGCGGATGGCGGGCTGGGCGGCGGGCCGGTTGGGGGCGCGCCGGCCGTCGTCGTCTCGTTCCAAGGTGGCCTCGGCGCCCGAGGCGTCCACGTGGGGGCCCCGGACCTCGACCCCGTGACGGCGGGCGTCGGCCACGAGGGACTGGGGCGCCCAGAACCCCATGGGCTGGGCGTTCAGGAGCGCGGCGCAGAAGGCCGCCGGGTAGTGGAGCTTCAACCAGGCGCTGGCGTAGACCAGGTAGGCGAAGGACACGGCGTGGCTCTCGGGGAAGCCGAAGTTGGCGAAGGCGGAGAGCTTGGCGAAGATGTCCTCGGCCGCCTCACCGGTGATGCCCCGCGTGGCCATCCCGGCGAAGAGCCGGTCGCGCAGGCGTGCCATGCGCTCACCGGAGCGCTTGGCGCTCATGGCCTGGCGCAGCTCGTCGGCCTCGGCGCCGGTGAAGCCCGCCGCGTCGATGGCGATCTGCATGAGCTGCTCCTGGAACAGCGGCACCCCCAGGGTCTTGCCCAGGGCCCGCTCGAGGAGGGGATGGGGCGGGTCGGGCGCTTCGAGGCCCTGGCGGCGGCGGATGTAGGGGTGGACCGATCCACCCTGGATGGGGCCGGGGCGGATGATGGCGACCTCGACGACGAGGTCCGAGAAGCACCGGGGCTTGATGCGCGGCAGGGTGGCCATCTGGGCTCGGCTCTCCACCTGGAAGACCCCCACGGTGTCGGCCCGGCAGAGCATGTCGTAGACGGCGTCCTCCTGTTCGAGCTCGGCGAGGTCCACCTCGACACCGTGGGCCTCGCGCACGAGGTCGACGCAGCGGTGCAGGGCGTCGAGCATGCCGAGGCCGAGGAGGTCGAACTTCACGAGCCCTGCCGCCGCGCAGTCGTCCTTGTCCCACTGCAGGGCGCTGCGGCCGGGATGGCGGGCCCATTCCACCGGGCACACCTCGATGACGGGCCGGTCGCAGAGCACCATGCCACCGGAGTGGAGCCCGAGGTGGCGGGGGAAGTCGAGCACCTGGGCCGCCATCTCCGCCACGGCGGCCGGGAGCCGCCCCCCGGCGTCGAGGGCCTCGCCCCGGTCGACGCCCTTCGCCCACCGGTCCACCACCTCGGGGCGGTGACCGAGGGCCTTGCCCACGTCGCGCAGCGCCGAGCGCTGGCGGTAGGTGATGACGTTGGCCACCTGGGCGGCGTGGCGGCGGCCGTAGCGGTCGTAGACGTAGGCGATGACCTCCTCGCGCCGGCCCGACTCGATGTCGACGTCGATGTCCGGCGGGCCGTCGCGCTCGGGGGAGAGGAAGCGCTCGAAGAGCAGTCCCAGCCGCACGGCGTCCGCCCGGGTGATGCCGAGGGCGAAGCAGACCGCCGAGTTGGCGGCCGACCCCCGGCCCTGGCAGTAGATGTCGTTGCGCCGGCAGAACTCGACGATGTCCCAGACGATGAGGAAATAGCCGGCGTACCCCAGGGCGCCGATCACCTCGAGCTCGTGGTCGACCTGCGCCCAGGCCCCCGGCACCCGCTCGGCCCGGCGGGGGCCGTAGCGGGCCTCGGCGCCCTCGTGGGCCAGCTCTTCCAACCAGCTCTGCTCGTCGTGGCCGGGGGGGACGGGGAAGTCGGGCAGCCCCGGGGCCACCAGCCGGAGGTCGAAGGCACAGGCCAGGCCCAGCTCGGCGGCCCGGTCCACGGCGCCCGGCCAGCGGGCGAGGCGGCGGTGCTGCTCGGCGGCCGACCGCAGGCAGGCCGCCCCGGCGACGGGGAGCCAGGGCTCGAGCTGGGGGAGGGGGCGCCGGGCCCGGACGGCGGCGAGGACCTCGGCCAGCCGCCGGCGGGCCGGGGTGGCGTAGTGGACGTTGTTGGTGGCGACGAGGTCCACGCCGGCCTCCACCGCCAGGCGGGCCAGGGCGTCGTTGCGGGCCGTGTCGAGGGGGTCGCCGTGGTCCCAGAGCTCCACGGCCAGGTTGTGGCGGCCGAAGGCGGCGACGAGCTCGTCGAGGGCGCGCCGGGCCGCCGCCGGGCCGCCCCCGGTGAGGGCGGCCGGGACCCTGCCCTTGCGGCAGCCGGTGAGGACGAGCCAGTGGTCCCCGTGGGCGCCGGCCAGGTCCGCCAGGGTGCACACCGGCCGCCCCTTTTCGGTCCCGGCCAGGTGGGCCTCGGCGATGACCCGGCTGAGACGGCCGTAGCCGGCGGGGTCCCGGGCCAGGACCACGAGGTGGGAGCCGGGGGGGTCGGGCACCGCCGTGCGGGCCGCGCTGGGGACGGCCGGCCCGGCGTGGGCCGGCCCGGCGTCGGCCAGGGTGAGCTCGGCGCCGAAGACGGCGGGCAGTTCGAGGGCGCGGGCGGTCTGGGCGAAGCGGACGACGCCGTAGAGGCCGTCGTGGTCGGTCAGGGCCAGGGCCTCGAGGCCCAGGCGGACGGCCTCGGCCACCAGCTCCTCGGGATGGGAGGCCCCGTCGAGGAAGCTGAAGTTGGAGTGGCAGTGCAGCTCGCCGTAGCGGTGTCGGTCAGTCGTAGGCCCCCTCCACCCACCAGGCCGTGCCCTCACGGACCACCAGGTAGGCCAGGCCGGGGGCGGTGACGAGCTGCATCCGGGCCCGCCGGCGGTGGTGGGCCCCCGCCCACCACCGCTCGTCCGCCGGCCAGGGTCCCGCCCAGGCCGTCACCTCCTGCCAGGGTCCCCCCGTCACCGACAGCCGGGCCGGGGGGGCGGTGGGGAGCCCACCGGCGCTGCAGCCGACCTCCCCTCCGGCCCGGTCCACGAGGACGGCCGGCAGGGGCCGGGCCGGGACCACCGCCGGGGCCGGCGGGGGGAGCTGGCCGGGCCAGGGCTCGGCCCCCGGCCGCACCGGGTCGAGGTGCCGGCCCGACCAGGGCACCAGCCGGGCCCGCTCGGAGGGCCCCCGGCCCCCCTGGAGCCGGCCCACCACCGTCCCCTCCGGCCCCACCAGGGGCTCGAGGTGGCCCACGGCCAGCTCCGCCCGGTCCGCCGCCGCCGAGGCCTCGCCCCAGAACCCCGCCTGGCGCGCCGGGCGTCCCGGCCCGGCCCCAGGGGCCGCCGGCGGCCGCACCCGGGGGGGCAGGCGGAGGCCGGGCAGCTCCCCCGAGATCCCCCGGGCTACCTCCTGGCAGCGGACGGCCTCGG
>JAGWNV010000151.1 GCA_028872975.1 Acidobacteriota bacterium | reverse complement strand
GAGGGCGGCCGGGTCGACGGTGACCATGTGGGACGGGGCCAGGTCGGCCAGCAGCTCGAGCCAGTGGACGGTCATGGCCGTGAGGACCCGGCCCTTCTCGGGGATGGGCTCGGCCAGGATCACGTCGAAGGCCGAGATCCGGTCCGAGGCCACCATGAGCAGCTGGTCGCCGCCGACCGAGTAGAGGTCCCGGACCTTGCCGCTGTAGACGTGGGTGAGCGTCACCCTTCCACCTCCTGGAGTGCATCGAGGAACCGATGGACGTGGCGCAGCGCCCGCTCGAGGCTGAAGGCCTCGTCGAGGGCGGCGGCGTCGAGGGACACCTCGGGGTCCTCCTCCAGCACGGCCCGAAGCGGGCGGCGGCCGTCCCAGGCGAGGCGGGCGTCGCGCTGGACCACCCGGTAGGCGGCGTCGCGGGTCATGCCCGAGGAGACGAGGGCGAGGAGCACCGACTGGCTGAAGACGAGCCCGAGCGACCCCTCGACGAGGGTCGCCCGCATCCGCTCGGCGTGCACCACGAGACCGTCCACGAGGCCGGCCGCCTTGCGGAGCAGGTAGTAGGTGAGCTGGCAGGCGTCGGGGAGCACGACGCGCTCCACCGAGCTGTGGGAGATGTCGCGCTCGTGCCAGAGGGCGACGTCCTCGAGACCGGGCACGAGGTATCCCCGCAGCACCCGGGCCAGCCCCACCAGGCGCTCGGAGAGGATGGGGTTGCGCTTGTGGGGCATGGCCGAGCTGCCCTTCTGGCCGGCCCGGAACGGCTCCTCCACCTCGCCGAGCTCGCTGCGGGCCAGGTGCCGGACCTCGGTGGCGATGGCCTCCACGGTGGTGCCGACGGCCGCGCAGGCGTAGAGCAGCTCGGCGTGGCGGTCCCGGGCGATGACCTGGGTGGCCGGGACCGGCTCGAGCCCGAGGGCCCGACAGACGTGGTCCTCGACCCGGGGGTCGATGTGCGAATAGGTGCCCACCGCGCCCGACAGCTTCCCGACGGCGATCCGCCGGCGGGCCGTCCGCAGGCGGTCGCGGTCGCGGTCGGCCTGGAGGCACCACAGGGCGAGCTTGGCCCCGAAGGTGGTGGGCTCGGCCTGCATGCCGTGGGTGCGGCCGGCGACGGGCGTGTCGATGCACTCGCCGGCCCGGCGCTTCAGCACCGACACCAGGGCGTCGAGGGCCTCGAGGAGCAGATCGGCGGCCTGGACGAGCACGGCCGACTGGGCGGTGTCGACCACGTCGGAGGACGTGAGCCCGTAGTGGACCCAGGAGCCCTCGGGGGGGCCGATCGCCTCCTGGACGACGTCGACGAAGGCGGCCACGTCGTGGTCGGTCACCCTCTCCCGCTCGGCCACCGCCGCCACCAGCGCGGCGGTCACCTCCGGGGCCCGCTTGCGCACCGCCGCGGCCGCCTCGGCCGGGACCTCGCCCAGCTCGGCCCAGCCCTCCACGGCCAGGAGCTCCACCTCCAGCCACATGCCCAGGCGGGCCTCGTCGGTGAACAGCCCCGCCATCTCCGCAAGCGCGTAGCGGGGGATCACCGGGCCCCCTCGACGGCGGGGGCGGGGACGGTGCCCATGCCGGCGGCGAGGGCCACGGCCGCCTCGGCCACGTCCCGGCGGGCGCACATGTCGGGCCAGTCGATGCGGTCGACGGCCTCGTAGGCCCGCCGGCGGGCGGTGGCCAGGTCGGCGGCGACGGCCCGGACGCCGAGGACCCGTCCCCCGGCGCTCACCAGGCGGCCCTCCTCGTCGAGGGCGGTGCCGGCGTGGAGCACGGTGACCCCGGGCACCTCGCCGGCCTCGGCCAGGCCGCCGATCACCTCGCCGGTGCGGGGGGCGGCCGGGTAGCCCGGGGCGGCGACCACCACGCACACCGCAGCGGTCCGGGCCGGGCGGGGATCGGTACGGAGCCGGCCGGCGGCCGCCTCGGCCAGCAGCCCGGCCAGGTCCTCCTCGATCCGGGGCAGGACCACCTGGGCCTCCGGGTCGCCGAAGCGGACGTTGTACTCGAGCACCCTGGGGCCCTCAGCGGTGAGCATGAGCCCGGCGTAGAGCACGCCCCGGTAGTCGACGCCGCGCCGGCGCAGGGCGGCCAGGAGGGGCTCGACGGCCTCGTCCATGACCCGGTCCACCACGGCGTCGTCCACGGCGGGGACCGGGGAGTAGGCGCCCATCCCGCCGGTGTTGGGCCCGTCGTCGCCGTCGCGCAGGCGCTTGAAGTCCTGGGCGACGGGGAGCGGGGCCACCCGCCGTCCGTCGCAGAGGGCGAGGAGCGAGCACTCGGTGCCGGCCAGGCCCTCCTCCACGACGACGGTGCGGCCCGCCTCGCCGAAGGCCGTCCCCGAGAGCTTGGCGTCCACGTCGGCCTGGGCCTCGGCCATCGAGTCGGTGACGAGCACGCCCTTGCCCGCCGCCAGGCCGTCGGTCTTCACCACCCAGGGCCCGGGCAGCTCCCGGAGGAAGGCCCGGGCCGGGGCGGCCTCGTCGAAGACGCCGTAGCGGGCGGTGGGCACGCCGGCTTCGGACAGGAGCTCCTTCATGAACGCCTTCGACCCCTCGAGGCGGGCCCCGTCGGCGCCGGGGCCGAAGACGAGGCGGCCCTCGGCGCGGAGTCGATCGGCGAGGCCCTCGACGAGGGGCTGCTCGGGGCCGACGACGACGAGGCCGGCGTCTATGGCGGTGGCCGGGGCGTCGGTCACGGTGATGGGGAAGCCCTCGGGGGAGGTGCCGGCCATGCCCGGGTTGCCCGGGGTCACGACCACCTCGGCGGTGCGGGCCAGGGCCAGGGCGAGGGCGTGCTCCCTGCCGCCCGACCCCACCACGCAGACCTTCACGGCCGGCCTCGCCTGGGCGGGCGGTGCACGGGACGGCTCATGCGGCGAGCCGCACGAACTGCGTCCGGCCCGGGCCCACCCCCACCAGGGTGATGGGCACGCCGATCTGCTCGGCCAGGAAGGCGACGTAGTCCTTGGCGGGGCCGGGGAGGTCCGCCAGGGAGGTGGCGCCCGAAAGGTCCGTGTGCCAGCCGGGCAGCTCCTCGTACACCGGCGTCACCTGGTGGAGCACCGACTGGTGGTACGGGGGGATCTCGTAGCGCCTCTCGCCGTCGGTGTAGGCCACGCAGACCTTCACGGTGTCGAAGGTGTCGAGGACGTCGAGCTTGGTGAGGGCGACGGCCGAGAGGGAATTGAGCCGGACGGCCTGGCGGAGCATGACGGCGTCGAACCAGCCGCAGCGGCGGCGGCGGCCGGTGTTGGTGCCGTACTCGTGGCCCCGCTCCACGAGGACGTCGCCGGTGGCGTCGTCGCACTCGGTCGGGAAGGGCCCGGCGCCGACACGGGTGACGTAGGCCTTGGCCACGCCGATCACCGCCTCGACGTGGCGCGGCCCCACCCCGGTGCCCGTGCAGGCCCCGCCCGCCACCGGGTTCGAGGAGGTGACGAAGGGATAGGTGCCGTGGTCGAGGTCGAGGAAGGTGGCCTGGGCGCCCTCGAGGAGCACGTGCTTGGCGCTCTCGAGGGCGTCGTGGACGAGGCTGACGGTGTCGGCCACCATGGGGGCGATCCGCTCGGCGTAGGCGCCGAGGTAGCGCTCGCAGATGGTCTCGGCGTCGAGGGGGAGGCGGTTGTAGACCTTGGCCAGCACGGCGTTCTTCTCCTTGAGCGCCACCTCCAGCTTCTGGCGGAAGATCTTGGCGTCGAGGAGGTCCTGCACCCGCAGCCCCACCCGGGCCGCCTTGTCGGCGTAGGCGGGGCCGATGCCCCGGCGGGTGGTGCCGAGGGAGTTCTTGCCGAGGTAACGCTCGGTCACCCGGTCGAGCTCCTGGTGGTACGGCATGATCAGATGGGCGTTGCCGCTCACCACCATGCGGCTCACGTCCACGCCGGCGGCGGCCAGGGTGTCGAGCTCGTCGAGGAGCACCCCGGGGTCCACCACCACGCCGTTGCCGATGACCGGGGTGATGTGGGGGTAGAGGACGCCGCTCGGCACGAGCTGGAGGGCGAAGGACGTGCCGTCGACCACGACGGTGTGGCCGGCGTTGTGGCCGCCCTGGTAGCGGACCACCATGTCCATGTCCCGGGCGATCAGGTCGGTGAGCTTGCCCTTGCCCTCGTCGCCCCACTGGGTGCCGACGACCACGGTTGCGGGCACGCGCGTCTCCTGTCGTTACTGCCCGGGATTACGCCCGAGTGTACCCCGCCATGGGGGCCGGCTCCGTAGACTCCGGCGGCGTGACCGACACCCCGGGGCCCGTGCTCACGGTCACCATGGACGCCACCGATCCCGACGCCCTGGCCCCCTTCTGGGCCGCGGCGCTGCGCTACCGGGTGGCCGGAACCGAGGGCGGCTACGTGGCCCTCGTGCCCCTCTCCGGGGGCGGCCCCAACGTCCTGCTCCAGCGGGTGCCCGAGCCGAAATCGGGCAAGAACCGCACCCACCTCGACCTGAAGGTGCCCGACATCGAGGCCGAGGCGGCCCGCCTCGAGTCCCTCGGGGCGCGCCGGACGGCAGGGCCCGTCGCCGAGCTCGGCAGCCGGTGGATCGTGATGGCCGACCCCGAGGGCAACGAATTCTGCGTCTGCGACGGCCAGGGCGGCTGCTGAGCGTGCCGGTGGCGCGTCAGCGGAGCGTGAGCCCCTCGCCGGCGCCGTCGGCGTCCACCACCACGGTGTCGCCCTCGCCGTAGCGCCCTTCGAGGAGGGCGAGGGCCAAGGGGTCCTCGACCTGGCGCTGGATGACCCGGCGCAGGGGCCGGGCGCCGTAGGCGGGGTCGTAGCCGGCGTCGGCCAGCCGGGCCCGGGCCGCCTCGGTCACCTCGAGCTCGAGACGCCGCTCGGCCATCCGACCCTCGAGGCGCCCGATGGCGATGTCGACGATGCGGCGCAGGTCCTCCCTGGTGAGCTCGCCGAAGCGGACCACCTCGTCGATGCGGTTGAAGAACTCGGGCTTGAAGAACCCGGCCGGGTCCCCGGCCAGGTTGGAGGTCATGATGAGGACGCTGTTGGTGAAGTCCACCGTCCTCCCCTGGCCGTCGGTGAGCCGGCCGTCCTCGAGCACCTGGAGGAGGATGTTGAAGACGTCGGGATGGGCCTTCTCGATCTCGTCGAGGAGGACCACGGCGTAGGGACGGCGCCGGACGGCCTCGGTCAGCTGGCCGCCCTCCTCGTAGCCGACGTAGCCGGGCGGGGCCCCCACCAGCCGGGAGACGGTGTGCTTCTCCTGGTACTCGCCCATGTCGATGCGGACCATGGCCCGGTCATCGTCGAAGAGGAAGGCGGCGAGGGCCCGGGCCAGCTCGGTCTTTCCCACCCCGGTCGGGCCGAGGAAGAGGAAGGAGCCGATGGGCCGGTTGGGGTCCGACAGGCCGGCCCGGCTGCGGCGGATGGCGTTGGCGACGGCGCGCACGGCGTCGTCCTGGCCCACCACCCGCTCCTCGAGGGCGTCCTCCATGCGGACGAGCTTCTGCAGCTCGGCCTCCATGAGGCGCGACACGGGGATGCCGGTCCAGCGGCTCACCACCTCGGCCACGTCTTCGGCGTCGACCTCCTCCTTCAACATCGCCCCGTCGGCCTGGAGCTCGGCCAGGGCCTTGGTCGCCTCCTCCACCTTGCGCTCGAGGTCGGGGACGGTCCCGTAGCGGATCTCCGAGGCCCGGGTGAGGTCCCCCTCCCTGGCGTAGCGCTCGGCCTCGCCCTTGGCCGTCTCGAGTTCCTCCTTGAGGGCCCGGATGTCGGCGATGGCGTCCTTCTCGCGCTGCCAGCGGGCCGTCATGGCGTCGGCCTGCTCCTTCAGGTTGGCGAGCTCCTCCTCGAGGCGGGCCAGGCGCTCGGCCGAGGCCGGGTCGGTCTCCTTGGCCAGCGCCACCCGCTCGATCTCGAGCTGGCGCATGCGCCGGGTGACCACGTCGATCTCGGTGGGCATCGAGTCGATCTCGATCCGCAGCCGGCTGGCCGCCTCGTCGACGAGGTCGATGGCCTTGTCGGGGAGGAACCGGCCCGTCACGTAGCGGTCCGAGAGCACCGCCGCACCCACCAGGGCGGCGTCCTGGATGCGGACGCCGTGGTGGACCTCGTAGCGCTCCTTGAGCCCCCGGAGGATGGCGACGGTGTCCTCGACGCTGGGCTGGCCCACGTAGACGGGCTGGAACCGCCGCTCCAGGGCGGCGTCCTTCTCGATGTGCTTGCGGTACTCGTCGAGGGTGGTGGCGCCGATGAGCCGGAGCTCGCCGCGGGCCAGCATGGGCTTGATCATGTTGCCGGCGTCCATGGCGCCCTCGGCACCGCCCGCGCCCACGATGGTGTGGAGCTCGTCGATGAAGGTGACGATCTCGCCCTCGGCGTCGGTGATCTCCTTGAGGACCGCCTTCAGGCGCTCCTCGAACTCGCCGCGGTACTTGGCGCCCGCCACCATGGCCGACAGGTCGAGGGCCACCACCCGCTTGTTGCGCAGGCTCTCGGGGACGTCGCCCTCCACGATGCGCCGGGCCAGCCCCTCGACGATGGCGGTCTTGCCCACGCCGGGCTCGCCGATGAGCACGGGGT
>JAGWNV010000150.1 GCA_028872975.1 Acidobacteriota bacterium | reverse complement strand
CGATGACCCGGTTCAGGTGGGCGTAGACGAGGTTCAGCCCCGGCGAGGTGCCGAAGTGGCCGAGCAGCCGGGGCTTGATGTGCTCGGGCCGCAGCGGCTCGCGCAGCAGGGGGTTGTCGAGCAGGTAGATCTGGCCGACCGACAGGTAGTTCGCCGCCCGCCAGTATCGGTCGAGGGCCTCGAGGGCGGCGGTGTCGGGCACTGACCCAGTATGCGCCGGAGTCCCCGCCCGATGGGAGGTGCTCCGGTCCCTGCCCACCCCGGGCACGGAGCGGGCGGCCCGGGGCGCCGTGGGCTAGCTTCTGCGCCGACCACACAACACAAGGGCAGCGGGACCCAGGAAGCCGGTGGAAGTCCGGCACGGTGCCGCCACTGTGACCGGGGAGTGAACCTCACCGACGACCACGGCCCCGCCACGGGGGCTGGAAGGTCGAGGGGAGCAACGATCCGGGAGTCAGGATACTGACCGCTGCTCTCCCGACAAGGGGCGAGATCACCCCGAAGGAGAGTGCACCATGTCACGCCGTTCGCTGTTCTCCCTTCCCGCGGCGCGCGCCGCCACCGGTGCCCTGGCGCTGGCCGGTATGGGCTTCGGCCTCGGCGCCTGCTCGAGCACCGGCGGATCGGCCGGTGCCGGGGCGTCATCCTCGGACGGCTCCTGTAGCGGCGTCTCCGGCGCCCATCACGCCAGGGTCGTGGTGGAGCCCTCGGCCGGGACCGTGGTGGCCCACTGCGTCGGCTTCGCCCCGTCCACCATCTCGGCGACGACCCTGCTGCACGACAGCGGCGTCGAGCTCGGCACCCAGGACTTCGGCGGGAGCCTGGGACTCGGCATCTGCCAGGTGGACCACGTCCCGGCCCACTACAGCCAGTGCCTGCCCTCGAACGCCGACTACTGGGCCGTGTTCGTGTCCAGCGACGGCAAGCCGTGGGTCAGCCCCAGCACGGGCGTGAGCCAGGTCACCTTGCATCCCGGCGACTCCCTCGGGCTCCGCTACGACTCGCCCCAGGGCGACCCCGCTCCCCCTCCTGCACCCAGGCCGGCATGACGGCGCACCGCCGGCAACGAGAGGCCCCCACGAGGCGCACCCGGGCGTGACCCGACCGGCCGCCGTCGGTGCCTGGGTGGCAGCCGGGCTCGCCGTCGCCCTCGGCAGCGCCGATCCGGTGCCCCAGGCCGTCGTCCTCGCCGGTGCCTGGTGGCTCCTCGCCAGGCGCCGGGAGCCGGACCGGGGACTGCGGCCCCTGGCCTTCGGCCTGGTGGCGCTGGCGGCGATCACCGTGCTCGTGAACGGGCTCCTCGCCCACGTGGGCGCAACCGTCGTGGTCGTCGTGCCGAGCTGGGTCCCCCTCGTGGGCGGCCAGCTGACGACGGAGGGCTTCATCGAGGGCGGGGCCATCGCCCTCGCCCTCGTCGCCGCCGTCTCGGTCACGGCCGTCCTGTCGCTCGTCCTCGAGCCCGCAGACCTCGTCGACGCCCTGCCCCGCCCCCTGCACCGCACCGGCGCCGCCCTCGGCGCCGCGCTCAACCTCGTACCCGCCACGGTGGCGAGCTTCGTGGCCGTCCGCGACGCCCAGCGCCTTCGTGGCTGGCGGCCCAAGGGGCCGAGGGCCATGGTCGACCTCGCCGTCCCCGTGCTGCTCGGCGCCATCGAGCGGTCGACCGAGCTCGCCGAGTCGATGGAAGCCCGGGCCTTCGGCTCCGGCCCCCGCACCAGCGCCGCCGAACGGGAGCGCAGCGGGCGCGCCGTCGTCGTCGTCGCCCTCGCCGCCGCGTCGGTCGTGGTGCTGGTCGTGGCCCGCCTCACCGGCGGCCCGGCCTGGTACCCGTATCCGACCCCCTCGGTCCCCGCCGTCACCGCCGTCCTCCTCGCCCCTGCCCTCCTCGTCGCCGCCGCCGCCCTCCTCGTGCCGGCCGGAACGGCCTGAGCGACCGGACGCCCGGCCGTGTCCCACCTGGCGCCGACCTCGACGGCCTCGTTCGGAGCCTCGTCGGCGGACTCGTCGGCGGACTCGCCGACGGCCACCTTCGAGGGCTTCAGCTATGCCTATCCGGCCTGGGAGGGACGGCCCGTACCGGCGCTGCGACGCATCGAGGCCGCCTTCGGACCGGGGCTCACCCTGGTGGCCGGCGACTCGGGGTCGGGCAAGTCGACCTTGCTCCGGGCGCTCAACGGGCTCGTCCCCCACTTCCACGGCGGCCTGGTGGGCGGGGCGGCCACGGTGTGCGGCATGGACGTCCTCCGGACGCCCACGCGCGACCTGGCCCGGTCGGTGGGCTTCGTCTTCCAGGAGCCGGACACCGGCTTCGTGCGGGGCACCGTCCGACGGGAGGTGGCCTTCGCCGCCGAGAACCTCGCCCTCGACCCCGCCGTCATCCGCGCCCGGGTGGCCGACGCCCTCGACCGCGCCGGCATCGCCGCGCTGGCCGGCCGCCGCATCCGGACCCTGTCCGGCGGCGAGCGCCAGCGTGTGGCCCTGGCCGCCGCCTTGGCCGCCGCGCCGGACGTCGTCGTGCTGGACGAGCCCCTCTCCCAGCTCGACGACGCCGGTGCAACTGCCCTCCTCGCCACGCTCGGGGCGTTGGCCGACGAGGGCCACACCGTGATCGTCGCCGAGCACCGCCTGGCCGGGCTGCCCGGCCTCGACCAGGTCCTCTCCGTCTCGGACGGGGAGGTGCGCCGTCTCGCCGGCGCTGCCGACGTCGCCGCCATGGATGTCCCGGACGCGCCTCTCGAGAGCGCCGGCGACGGGAGGTCACCCGGCGTGGCGGGCGGTGCGGAGGTCTGGTCGCTCGAGGGGGCGGCCATCGGGATCGCCGGCCGGGCGCTCGTCACCGACGCCCACGCCTCGGGGGCCGCCGGCGAGGTCGTGGTCGTCACCGGGGCGAACGGCGCCGGGAAGACGACCCTGCTGCGCACCCTCGCCGGGATCGTGCCCCCGGTGTCGGGGCGCGTCGGGCGGCGCCCGGGCCGGATCGCCTACCTCCCCCAGGAACCCGGGCTCCTCCTCCACCGGGCCAGCGTCCGGGCCGAGGTCGAACAGACCCTTCGCTGGTCGCAGGCGGAGGGCGGCGCCGAGGGCGTCCTCGAGGTGTTCGGCCTGACCGGCCTGGCCGACCGCGATCCGAGGGATCTGTCGGTGGGCCAGCGACAGCGCGCCGGCCTGGCCACGGTGCTCGCCGGCGACCCCCGCCTGGTGCTCCTCGACGAGCCCACCCGCGGCATGGACGGCGCCGCCCGCCGGTCGTTGGCGACGGCGCTCGGAAGGCTCACCGCCGGAGGCTCCTCGGTCGTCCTCGCCACCCACGACCACCGTCTCGCCGCCGATCTCGGGGCCCGGACGGTGCACATCGCCGACGGCTGCCTGCGGCCGGGGTCGGCACCCCGTCCCGCCGTGCGGGCCGACACGCCGGTGGCCGGCACATGACCCGCCGTGTGGGCGCGTGGGAGGGTGCGGCGCTCGCCGCCTGCTCGGCGGTGGGGATCGGGTTGTTCCTCTGGCCCTTCCTCGGCGGCGTGCTCCCCGGCGCCGCCTCCACGACGGCCATCGGGCTCGGCACCGCCGCCGCCCTCGTCTGCGTGGAGCTCTTCGCCCGCCGGCTCGACGCCCGCAGCCTCGCCCTCCTGGCCGCCCTCGCCGCGCTCGACGCCGCAGCGCGCGCCGTGGTGATCACCGGGATCGGCGGGTTCAGTCCCATCTTCCTCCTCATCCTCTGCGGCGGCTACGTCTTCGGCGCCGGCTACGGCTTCATCCTCGGCGCCGTCTCCCTCCTCGTCTCCTCGCTCGTGACGGGCAGCCTGGGCCCCTGGGTCCCGTACCAGCTCTTCGCCGTCGGCTGGGTGGGGGCGTTCGCCGGGCTCGCCGGCCGGTCTCGCCGAGGACGGCCGGGCAGGCGTGACGTCGTGGTGCTCGCCGTCACCGGGCTCGTGAGCGGCTACGGGTTCGGCGCCGCCATGGACGTGTGGAACTGGACCTTCTACCAGTCCGCCCCCGGCCTCGGCTTCCACCTCGGCATGCCGGTGGCGCTGGCCGCCCGCCACTTCGGCCGCTTCTACCTCGTCACCTCCCTCGGCTACGACACCTTCCGCGCCGTCGGCAACGCCGTGCTCGTCACCGCCGTGGGACTGCCCGTCCTCGTCGCCCTGTCGCGACTGCAGGGCCGGCTCCGGGCCGAGGTCGTCCCCGAGCCCGCCATGGAGGAGCTCCTCGCCCTGGACCTCTGAGGAGGGCGGGTCGAGGAGGCCAGGTGAACGGACCGCAAACGCATTGGGCGGTCGTTGCGGAAGGACGGCAATACAGTCGAGCCCATGACCGAGGGCGCCCGCCGCAACAGCGGTGTGAAGGAAGCGGGTCGTGGGCATGGCCGGGGGATGCCCGAACCATCGGCAGAGCGTCCCGATCCCCGGACCGGGCCCCACGACACCCGTCACCAGACCGACGTCCGACGCCGCAAGGGCATCTGGACGGCGGGCTGCAGCTGCGGGTGGGCCTCGGAGGCGATGTCAGCGTTCACCGCCTGGTCGGCGACGCGCCGGCACCTGACCGACGCCGGTGCCATCGCCATCCGCCCGCCCGCGCCCAAGCAGCCCAACGTCCGGCTGCTCGACGAACCGGCGACGCCTCCCGCGCACTGACCCCTCGACGGGGACGGCGTCGAGGTCCCGGTGCCGTGCCATCCCGGTTGCCCCAGGCTCGAGGGGCGGCCGAGGTTGTATCCGGGCGTACCCGGGTACGCACAGTGCATGGCTGACATGGACAAGGCGAAGGACAAGGCCGAGGAGATCGAGGGCCGGGCCAAGCAGGGCGTGGGCTCGGCCACCGGCGACGAGTCCACCCGGCGTGAAGGCAGCGTGGACGAGGTCAAGGGCGACGTGAAGCAGGCGGGCGAGAAGGTCAAAGACGCCCTGCGGCGCGACTGAGGCGATCGGCTGATCGCCGAGGAAGGGAGCGGCCGTGTCGGTGGCGTTCACAGTCCTCGCAGTGACGGCCGTGCTGGCAACGATCGCCTGTTCCTGGCAATCGAGGCGGGAGGCGACGGCCCGGGTCGCGCTCGGGCGGCCGCATGTCGGCCACCACCGCGCCGTCGTCCGCGGGGAGGCACTCTTCGCCACCGGCGTCGACGGCAGCACCGTCGCCTTCGACTGTCTGATGACCGCCGGCGGCCCCGAGGAGACGTCCCTCGAGCCGACTTCCCTCATCCTGCGCCGGCAGGTGCCGGCCCGGGCAGGGGAACCACTGGCCGACATCGTGCGGAAGTGGGCCGAGGGAGGCGAGCGGGTCTTCGTCGAGGTGCCCGTCGACTCGCAGTTCGGGCCCCTCGTCGCCCGTCTCGGCTGCGGGCACCAGGCGCTGCTGGCCGACGTGGCCAACAAGGGGGAGCTTCGCCGGCTGGTGAGCCGGCGGTCGTCCTCGCTCACCTGGCCCCGCTGAGCGTCGTCCTCCCCGTCGGCCGCGACCGGCCGGAGGCCGGGCCGGCCGGGCGATTACTGGAGGCGCTCGGCCAGATAGGCGAGCGACAGGGGGTAGCGGTACTCGATACGGCCGTGGCCCCCGTCGAAGAGCTCGAAGTGGACGTCGGACACGCCGGCCCCGGTTATGGCGTCGCGGACGGCACCGGCGCCGATCTCGAGGTACCACTCGTCGCTCCGCCCCCCGTCGAGCCAGATGGCCCGGAGCCCGGCCAGGGCTTCGGCGTAGCGGGGCACCATCCGCACCGGGTCCCAGTCCAGCCACCGCGCCCAGGTCTCCTCGCGCAGTCGCCCGGTGTGGGGGTCGAAAGGCAGCACCGGCGTCCCGTCCTCGGTGGCGGAGAAGCAGGCCGACACGCCGAGCATCATGAGGAGGGTGTCGTCGGCCGACTTGGTGAAGGCGACCCGCCCCCGGAAGTCGTCCCACCACGCCTCGATCGATCCGTCGTACTCCCGCAGGGCCCGGACGGCCTTGGCGAACTCGGGGATATAGCAGTACTCGTACAGGGCGTCCCCGGCGTGGCTGGCGAGCCCCCCGAACAGGTCGGGGCGCAGCATCGGCGTGACGAGGGCGCCGAATCCCCCGCTGGACTTTCCGTGCAGACCCCGGTGGGCGGCCCCCGGCAAGGTCCGGAACCCGCTGTCGACGAAGGGAACCACGTCGTCGCAGAGGTAGGTGTGGTAGCGGCCCGTGCCCGGGGAGTCGACGAACTGGGATCCCCCGTAGGCGGTCCATGCGTCGACGAACACGAGGATGCAGGGCGGGGCCCCGCCGCCTTCGAAGAGCTCGTCGGCGAGCTCCAGGAAGGTGAGCCGGAAGGCGCTGCGGTTGTCGGCCATCCCGAGATGGCCGCTGTAGCCTTGGAGGACGTACACCGAGGGGTACCGCCGGCCCGGGTCGTCGTCGTAACCCGGTGGGAGATAGACCCGCAGGGGGCGTTGGGCGGGGTCGCCGAGCGGGTTGGCGGCCAACGACGGGGCGTACAGGACGTGGTCCTCCACCCGGCCGGCGAGGTCCTTGCGCCAGGGGAGGGGCACGGGCGGCACCCTACCGGGTCGCCGGTGCCGGCCCCCTCCCCTGCTCG
>JAGWNV010000149.1 GCA_028872975.1 Acidobacteriota bacterium | reverse complement strand
GGCGTCGACGCCGACGACGGCGCCGTAGCCGAGTACGCCGAGGCCGACGAAGACGACGAGGATCCGCTTCGACGCCCGGCGAAGCACGAGCGGGGCGGCGGGCACCGCCGAGGGGGCCCGCAGCGTCATCTCCGTCGCCGCCGGTGGAGGCGGGGGCGCGTACGCCGGGGACGGGGGCATGGACGGAGGTGGAGGAGGGAGGTATCCGGGTGGAGGCGGTGGCGCATCGCCGGGAGGTGGGGGCGGGGCCGCCGGGCGCGCACCCCACTGCACGGCGGCGCCGGTGGGGCCCGTGGGGGGCGGAGGGCCGACGGGCTGGTCGCCGAAGAGCTCGCCGGGGTACTTGGCGGTGAGCATGAAGGCGTAGGCCGAGTAGCGCACCTGGTACCGGAGCACGGCGGCCACGGCGTCGAAGAGCGCCGGCGGCATGGACCCGTGCACGAGCACGACCAGCCAGATGACGAACGACGAGAGGGACATGCCGACGTTGACGACCCCGGTCACGATGGCGGCGGGGAGGAGCAGGATCACCCGGAAGAGCACGGCCAGCCGCCGGACACGGCTGAGAGGGACGAACACGTGCACGGGGTCCGGGTCGCTCCACGAGAACGGGGGGAACAAGTCGTGCATCAGCCAGACGTAGGCGGAGACCCTCGTCTGGTATTGGAGGACCCCGGAGACGAATGACGCGAAGGACGGCGGGAACCGCCCGGTCACGAGGGCGGCGAACCACCCCAGGACGACGAGCACCTCGGCGGCGATCCCCAGGGCCAGGAGCACGAACCAGTGGGGGATGACGAGGATCCACCGGAACGCCACCGACCAGCGGTTCTGCCGCTCGGATGCGCCGAATTCCACCTGGACCGATTCGAGCTGCGCCACCGGGACCCCCTCCTCCGCCGCCAGGTCCTCCCCACCGCCGCCGGCATCCTTGCACGGGCGGGCCGGGCCACAGGAGATCCCGGTGCGAGACTCCCGCCATGACGCGCACCGCCCTCGTCACGGGGGCGAGCCGGGGGATCGGCAAGGCGACGGCGGTCGCCCTGGCCCGGGCCGGGCTCGACGTGGCGGTCACGGCCCGGACCCTCCGGGAGGGCCAGGGCGTGGACCTGTCCGACACCGGTGCCGGCCGGGCCCTCCCCGGGAGCCTCGAGACGACGGTCTCGGAGATCGAAGTAGAGGGACGCCGGGGCCTCGCCGTCGTCGCCGACCTGCACGACCACGAGTCGCTCCGGCGCGGCGTGGGCCGGGTCCTCGACGAGTGGGGCCGTATCGACGTGCTCGTGAACGACGCCGTGGACACCGGGCCGGGCAGCATGGT
Source organism: Acidobacteriota bacterium (assembly GCA_028872975.1). Taxonomy (GTDB): domain Bacteria; phylum Actinomycetota; class Acidimicrobiia; order Acidimicrobiales; family UBA8190; genus UBA8190. The sequence continues at coordinate 5,237 of JAGWNV010000149.1, read as the reverse complement.
GCGGTTCGCCGACCTCACCGTCGATCAGCTCGAGCGCAAGCTCCTGGCGAACGTCGTGGCGCAGGCCGTGGTCATCCAGGCGGCGTTGCCCGCCATGCGGGCGTCGGGAGGAGGGGTCGTCGTGGACGTCTCCTCCCACGTGGCCACCGCCGATCCGCTGTCTCCCGTGGGCAGCGGCGGGTGGGGGCTCGCCTATGCCGCCTCCAAGGCCGCCTTCCACCGCTTCGCTCCCATCCTGGCCGTCGAGCTCGGCGAGGAGGGCATCCGTGTGTACAACGTCGATCCCGGCTACGTGGAGACCGAACGGCAGGTCGTGAACGCGGCCGCCCTCGGGCTCGAGGGCCGCTACCCGGGGGCGCCCCCGTCCGTCCCGGCCGCGGTGATCTCCTGGCTGGCCACGTCCCCCGAGGCAGCCGCCACCGTGGCCAACGGGAGCACCGTCGTCGCCCAGCGGGTGGCGCTCGACCTCGGCCTGCACCCGGACTGGCGGCCGCGGTGATCGACCGGCCGGCGGTGCCCACGGACCCCGCCGTCCACGTCGAACACCTGACCGTCGTGCGAGGTCGCAAGCGGGCCGTCGACGACGTCAGCTTCCGGCTCGCCCCGGGAACGCTCGTGGGACTGCTGGGGCCGAGCGGGTGCGGCAAGACGACCCTCATGAGGTCCCTGGTCGGCACACAGGTGGTGGCATCGGGGACGATCGAGCTGCTCGGCGAGCCGGCCGGATCACCGGCGCTACGCGACAGCGTGGGATACGTCACGCAGGCACCGTCGGTCTACGGCGACCTCACCGTGCAGGAGAACCTGTCGTACTTCGCGACGATCCTCGGTGCATCTCGTGACTCCGTCATGCGGGTACTCGCCGACGTGGACCTCCTCCCGCACGTGGGATCGATGGTCGGACGGCTCTCCGGCGGTGAACGGGCGCGGGTGTCGCTGGCCACCGCCCTGCTGGGCTCGCCACGCCTTCTGGTGCTCGACGAGCCCACGGTCGGTCTCGACCCCCTGCTGCGCAGGAGCCTGTGGGGGTTGTTCCGCCGGCTGGCGGCGGCGGGGACGACTTTGCTCGTCTCGAGCCACGTCATGGACGAAGCCGAACGGTGCCAGCGGCTGCTTCTCATGCGTGAGGGGCGGATCCTCTCCGACACCACTCCGGACGGGTTGCTTTCGGCCACCGGGGGCGACGACTTCGAGTCGGCGTTCGTGGCCCTGCTCGAGAGCGGCCTTCGGGAAGGATCGGCGCCGTCCTCGGGCGAGGGCGAGGTCGGGCCGTGAGCTGGCGCCGGACACGTGCCACCGCCGGCCGGGTACTCCGCCAGCTACGCCACGACCCGCGGACGGTGGCGCTGCTCGTGGCCGTCCCGGCGGTGCTCATGGGACTCCTCGCCTGGATCCTCCGAGGGCGTGACCACGAGTTCGACACCTTCGGCCCCCAACTCCTCGGCATCTTCCCGCTCATCGTGATGTTCCTGGTCACCTCGGTGGCCACCCTGCGCGAGCGCACCAGCGGCACGTTGGAGAGACTCCTCACGATGCCGATGGGGAAGGCCGAATTCGTCCTCGGCTATGGCATCGCCTTCGGCTCGGCGGCGATCGTCCAAGCCCTCGTCGTGTCGGGATTGTGCTTCGGGCCCTACGGCATGACGGTTCGGGGCGACGCCTGGCTCGTCGTCGTGGTCGCCGTCCTCGACGCGCTGCTGGGCACGGCCCTGGGACTGTCCGTGAGCGCCCTCGCCACCACCGAGTTCCAGGCGGTGCAGTTCATGCCCGCGTTCATCCTGCCCCAGCTGCTCCTGTGCGGGATCATCGTGCAGCGCTCCGGACTCCCCGGTGTCCTGCACTGGGTCTCGTATCTGTTGCCGATGTCCTACGCCGTCGATGCGACCCAGCAACTGAGCACGCATGCCGTCACGGCGCAGTTCGACCTGGACCTGGCCGTCGTCGGAGCCTTCCTCGTCGTCTCCCTCGCGCTGGGGGCAACGACCCTCCGGCGGCGGACGCCATGAGCGCAGCCGTGATCGCCGCCCGGTCCCGGTCAGGCCGGCCTCTTATCGGCGGGAGAAGGTGAGATGCGTGACGCCGCTGGGGGAGTTGGCTGACTGCATGTCGAACTGTGTCTCGAGTCCCTCGAGCCCGTCCCAGAGGCGCTCGCCACGGCCGAGGACGATGGGCACGATGGCGACGTGCATGTAGTCGACGAGGTCGGCGGCGAGGAACTCCTTCACCGTCGAAGGGCCTCCGCCGATGCGGACGTCCAGCCCCCCGGCTGCCTCCTGAGCCACCCGTAGTGCCTCGGCGGGGCCGACGTCGACGAAGTGGAAGGTCGTCCCGCCCTCCATCTCGATCGGGGGCCTCGGGTGATGGGTGAGGACGAACACCGGGGTGTGGAAGGGAGGGTTGTCCCCCCACCAACCCTTCCACTCGTGGTCGGCCCACGGCCCCCGCTGCGGCCCGAACTTGTTCCGGCCCATGATCTCGGCACCGATGCCCCGGTCCCAGCCGCTGGCGAAGGCGTCGTCGACGCCGGTGCTCCCGCCCGGGTCGTCCTGCGGCTCGCCCAGGCCCCGGAAAGTGCGGGTGGGGAAGAACCATTGGTGGAGCCGGGTCCCGGCGTGTCCGAAGGGCTCCTCGAGAGTCTGACCCTCGCCGGTGCCGAACCCGTCGAGGGACACAGAGAAGTTGTGGATGCGCACACGTGACATGGGAAGGCTCCTGAGTAGGTCGAGTCGGAGGATACCGACGTGGGTTGCCCCGGCCGCCCGCGGTGCTTCGGCGTGACCGCGCGCCAGAGGTCAGGGCGCCCCGAGGGTTCGGCCCACCATCCACGACAGGACGCCCAGGGCCTGGGGCGCCGTCCAGGCGTCGCCGGCCGGCCTGGCCAGGTTCTGCCTGCCCAGGGCGTCGAGTGAGGCGCGCAGGGCGGGTGGCAGCGGGCGACCCCTGGCGTCGGGGAGGGCGTCGATGACGAACCGCTCGTGCCCGGCGGCGTCGAGGAAGGCGAGGACGTCCTCGTGGTCGACGTCGTAGGTGAGGAGCCCGCCCGTCCACCAGTCCGTGGCCGGAGGGCTGCCCTCGGGCACGCGCTCGTAGTAGACGTGGAACCAGGACCAGATCCGGGCGACGACCTGGGGCGACCCGGTGAGAAGCGACCAGTTGGCCGGGGCCCCGAAGAGCTTCCGGTAGGCCCGGAGCCTTGTCGGGGTGTCTCGCTCGGGGTCGACGGTGAGCTCGACGAACTCGACCTTGGTCTCGAGGTGGGCGGCGGTGACGGCTCGGTCCATGGCGGCGAGGTTCGCCGACGTCAACGGGCAGACCTCCTGGCAGAGGGTGAGGAAGTCGGCGAGCACGACGACCCGGCCCCGGAAGGCGCCCAGGTCGGTGGGGCTCCCGGTGTCGTCGGTCAGGGGCAGGGCGGCGATCGAGGCGGCCATGGGCCGGTCCAGTCGCAGCCCGAGAGAGGGCGGCGGTGGACCCGGACGCCCCGTCCCGCACCCGGACAGGGCCAGGACGCCGACGGCCAGGACCGCGGTCCAGGATCTCCGGCGCCCGCGCACCGGGGCATTCTCGTGGGGGGCCCGGGGCGGACCAAGTCGCCTGCGGGCAGCGTGGCGGGGTGGGGCGGCCGTGTTCAGCCGGCCCCGTGGACGGGCGGCCGGCGCTGCGCCCAGGGACGGGCCTCCTCGAGCTGGGCCGAGACGGCCAGCACGACGTCCTCGCGGCCGTAGGCCCCCACCAGCTGGACACCGACGGGGAGCCCGCCGGGGCTCCAGTGCAGCGGCAGCGAGGCGGCCGGCTGGCCGGTCACGTTGAACGGGGCGGTGAAGGGGACGATCTGCGCAGCGCGGAACAGGGGGGCGAGCGGGTTGTCGTCGGGGGCGGTGAACTGGCCGAGCGGCCAGGCCGGTTCGGGCACGGTGGGGGTGAGGAGCAGGTCCCAGCCGTCGACCTCCCACCAGGACCGCACGGCCCGGCCGAAGGCGTGGAGCGCCTGCACGGCGGCCAGGTACCTCCCCGGCGAGGACCCCCGGGACATCTCGGCCAGCGCCCACGTGAGCGGCTCGCAGCCCGCCGCGTCCACGGGCCGCCCGATGCGGCCGGCCGCGTCCTCCAAGCACCATTCCACGTAGCCGGTGAAGACGGTGATGAAGTTCGCCACGAACTCCGCTGCGGCCAGTCCGGCCGGCCAGGATTCCTCCACCTCGTGGCCGAGCCCTTCCAGGAGCGCGGCGGTCGCCTCGACGGCCGCCCGGCACTCGGGACGGACCTCGGTGGCGCCGGTGGGGTCGGCGGCGCAGACCCCGATCCGCAGGCGCCCGGCCCCGCCGGTGGCGGCCTCGGCGAAGGCCCGGGCCGGCGGCGGGGCCGTGTAGGGGTCGCCCGGCATGGGCCCGGCCAGGACGTCGAGGACCCCGGCGCTGTCGCGCACCGAGCGGGTGAGGACGTGCTCGGCCTCGAAGCCGGCCCAGACCTCGCCGAACTGCGGCCCGAGCGACGTCCGGCCCCGCGACGGCTTCAGGCCGTAGAGGCCGCAGACGCTCGAGGGGATGCGGATCGAGCCGCCCCCGTCGTTGCCGTGGGCGAGGGCCACCATCCCCGCCGCCACCGCCGCCCCGGAGCCGCCGCTCGACCCCCCGGCCGAGCGGGTGGTGTCCCAGGGGTTGTGGGTCGCCCCGTAGGCGAGGGGCTCTGTGGTGGGCACGATCCCCATCTCCGGGGTGTTGGTCCGCCCCACCAGCACGAAGCCGGCGCCGCGGAGGCGGCCGACCAGGAAGCTGTCGTCGGGCTCGCGGTGCCCGGCGTCGCGCAGGGCCCGCATGCCCTCGTGGAAGGGATCCCCGGCGCTGTGGGCGGTGAGGTCCTTCACGAGGATGGGCACCCCCCGGAACGGCCCGTCGGGGAGCGGGCCGCGGGCGGCGGCGCGCGCCTTGTCGTCGAGCCGGTGGACGACTGCGTGCAGCTCGGGGTCGAGCCTGTCGATGCGCGCCAGGGACTCCTCGGTGAGCTCGGCGGGCGAGACGTCGCCGCTGCGGACGGCGGCGGCCTGGGCGGTGGCGTCCAGGTCGAAGGGTTCGGGCACGGCCGGACCCTAGCGCCGGGCCCCGGCGGCGGCCGGGAGATGGTGGGCGCCGCGGCGGGCAAGCTACGGTGGCCGGCGAGGCGAGAGGGACCGGAGGAACGGTGGCGACCTACACCGAGCGCAGCGACCGCGAGCAGCTGGTGACGGCGGCGGAGGTCGC